>NZ_AEEA01000026.1 GCF_000297095.1 Treponema primitia ZAS-1
TACCGGGAAAGCCACGTCCATTGAGGAGAAACCGGCAGAGCCCAAGTCCCACTACGCAGTCCCCGGCCTCTACTTTTATGATAACGAGGTGGTGCACATTGCGAAGCACGTCCAGCCCTCCGCCCGCGGCGAGATAGAAATTACCGCGGTGAACAATGCCTACCTGGAGCAGGGCCGCCTTTCGGTGGAAGTCCTGGGCCGTGGCATGGCGTGGCTTGATACCGGCACCTACGACGGGCTCCTTGAGGCGTCAAACTTTATCGAAACTATCCAGAAACGCCAGGGAATGTACGTGTCCTGTATCGAGGAAATCGCGTACAACAACGGGTGGATACGCCGGGCAGATGTACTGCAGCTCGCCGCATCCTACAAGACGGAATACGGTGAATACCTGCGGTATATTGCGGAGAACCCCTGATGCCGATAACGGTACAAGCCTGTCCGATAGCAGGGCTGTATGAAATCCAACCCAAGGTATTTACCGATGGCCGGGGCTATTTTTTTGAAAGCTATTCCGAACGGGATTTCCATGCAGCCGGCTTACCCCTGGTCTTTGTGCAGGATAATCAGTCCCGGTCGGTGAAGGGGGTCCTGCGGGGCCTGCACTTCCAGAAGCAATACCCCCAGGGGAAGCTCGTGCGGGTCATCGCCGGCGAGGTCTTTGATGTGGCGGTGGATATCCGCCGCGGATCCCCAACCCGGGGGAAATGGCATGGGGTACTGCTGAGCGGCGAGAAGCAGAATCAGTTTTACATACCACCGGGTTTTGCCCACGGGTTTCTGGTGGTAAGTGATACGGCGGTTTTTGCCTACAAGTGTACGGAGTTCTACCACCCCGAAGACGAGGGGGGGATTATTTGGAATGACCCGGCTATTGGGATACGCTGGCCTGACCTGGGGATGGACTACCTCCTTTCCGACAAAGACACACAGCTTTCGCTGTTTAACGGAGAAGGGCAATGATCTGGTTAATCGGGAATAAGGGGATGCTGGGAACGGAGCTGTCCCGGGTGCTGGAACAGCGTGGACTGGCTTACGTTGGTACCGACCGGGAAGTGGACATCACCGACCCTGCCGCCCTTGCTGCCTTTGCGGCAAAACAGGCCGCCGGCGGGAAGGCTTTTACCTGGCTCATCAACTGTGCAGCCTATACGGCGGTGGATAAGGCCGAGGACGACGCGGATTTCTGCCGCCGCCTCAATACCGATGGCCCCGGGAACATCGCCGGAACCGCCAAAACAATCGGCGCCACGGTACTGCACTTTTCCACCGACTATGTGTTTAACGGGAAGGG
>NZ_AEEA01000027.1 GCF_000297095.1 Treponema primitia ZAS-1
CATACGTCCCTACAAAGAGGATGATCCCACGGAGCCCATCGGGGTGTATGGGCTCACGAAGCGGGACGGGGAAACGGCCATCTTTGAACGCAGCGATGCGGCGTATATTATCCGGACGGCGTGGCTGTACGGGCAGTACGGGAATAACTTTGTAGCTACCATGCTCCGCCTGATGGCCGAGCGGGAAACCGTGCGGGTGGTAAACGACCAGCGGGGCAGTCCCACCTGGGCTTTCGACCTGGCCAATACCGCCGCAGACTTGATCCTGCGCTCAGACCGCGGAGAGCTGCCCTATGGGATTTACCATTACACCAACGGGGGGGATATTACCTGGTATGAGTTTGCGCAGGAAATCTACGCCCAGGGTAAAAAGACGGGGCTTCTTACCCGGGACTGTGCGGTAGAGCCCTGTACCAGCGG
>NZ_AEEA01000028.1 GCF_000297095.1 Treponema primitia ZAS-1
CATCAACCTGGATGCCCTGACCTATGCGGGAAACGCTGCAAGCCTGGCGGACATTGAACGGCAATTTGGCGGCAGCCGGTACTTTTTTGAACACGGCGATATTTGCGACCGTGCTTTGGTAGTATCGCTGTTTGAGAAATATGAAATTGATACGGTGGTGCACTTTGCCGCCGAAAGTCACGTGGACCGCTCCATCCTGGGTCCCGAGGCCTTTGTGAAAACCAATGTGATGGGAACCTTCACCTTGTTGGATGCTGCGCGGGCCGCCTGGAAAACCGCCGACGGCGCCTTGCGGCAGGATGTGCTATTTCATCATATCAGCACGGACGAAGTGTATGGCTCCCTGGGGGCAACGGGGTATTTTACCGAGACGACCCCCTACGACCCCCGCTCCCCCTATTCGGCGAGCAAGGCGTCAAGCGACCACCTGGCCATGGCCTATGCGCACACCTACGGGCTGCCGGTAACCCTGTCCAACTGTTCGAACAACTACGGTCCCTATCAGTTTCCGGAGAAGCTTATCCCCCTGATGATATTGAACATGCTGGAGGGGAAGCCCCTGCCGGTGTATGGGGACGGGAAGAATATCCGGGACTGGGTGTATGTGGAGGACCACAACAACGCGGTGTGGGCCATCATGCAGAAGAGCGTGAGTGGGGAGAAGTGGAACATAGGCGGGGAGAATGAGTGGGAGAACATCACGCTCCTGCAGTCGCTGATAGACATCGTGTCGGAGAAAGCGAAGCTGGACCCTGAGAAGGTGCGGGGCACCATCACGTATGTAACAGACCGGCCGGGACATGACCGGCGGTATGCGATAGACTGCGGCAAGCTGAAGCGGGAGCTGGGCTGGAAGCAGGGGGTCAGCTTTGCCGAAGGGCTGGAACGAACCGTGGACTGGTACCTGGGGAATACCGCGTGGGTAGAGGGGATCAGAAGCGGGGAATACCAGAGCTGGATTAAGCAGAACTACGGGATGCGGTAGGGGCTATCCATGAACCCCATCGCTAAACTTATAGCCCTGTTTACCAAACAGGAGCGGCGGCGGCTTGTTCCCATAACCTTTGCCATCCTGAGCGTTTCAGTACTGGAGATTGCGGGTGTCGGCTCCCTGGGGCCGTTTATGGCGGTGATCGCCGATCAGACCGTCATACACCGCCAGCCCGTGCTGGCGTTTTTTTATCGGCTGGGGCATTTCCAAAGCGACCGGGCCTTTGTTATATTCCTGGGTATCGCCGTTTTTACCGTAATATTGGTTTCCACGGCTTTCAGGATGATCGTTTTGTACGGGATGTCCCGGTTTGTGGCGAACCGGCGGTATGCTCTAGGGGTACGGCTATTTCGTCAGTATTTATACCAGCCCTATCAGTTTTTCCTGCACCATAATAGCGGTGAGCTGTCAAAGAACCTCCTGGCCGAGGTAGACTCGGTTATCAACGGGGTCATGCGACCCATTATCAATATTTTTATTCACGGGATGCTGTCCCTTGCCATTTTTGTCCTCCTGGTAGTCATTAACCCGGTTGTGGCGGTCGCCAGTTTTGGTATATTCGGCCTGGCCTATGCTCTGCTCTACGGAGTGATACGGAAGCGGCTTTCCCGGCACGGCAAGGAAGTACGGGAGGCAAACCGGCTGCGGTTTAAGACCGCCAACGAAGCCTTTGGGGGCATTAAGGATGTGAAGATCCTGGGGAAGGAACCCTTCTTTTCCTATGCGTACAGTGTTGCTGCAAAGCGGTATGCGGCGACCCAGGCGGCGAATCACATCTTGTCTACTATACCGAGTCAGGCTATACAGTCGCTTGCGATGGGGTTTGCGATTGCGCTGGTTATTATACTCCTGATAGTACATGGCACCGTTGCAGAAGTACTGCCGCTTATAACGGTCTACGCCTATGCCATCATGCGGATGATGCCCAATTTGCGGGGCATATTTCACGATGCGGTACAGATGCGTTACCACAGTTTTACGGTGGATGCCCTGTTCCAGGATATGACAACCCTGCCGCAGCCGCCGCAGATGCCGGATAAGAAGGCGATGAAGGCGGCTCCTGATGTGCTGCCCTTTACCCATGGGATAGTTTTACAGCAGCTTGAGTATTCCTATCCGACATCCCGGGAGCCGGTGTTAAAGCAGCTTAACCTGAGTATTTCCCGGAACACTTCGGTTGCCTTTGTGGGCGCCACGGGCTGCGGTAAGACCACCCTGGTGGACGTTATCATGGGGCTTTTAAAGCCAACCGGCGGGGCGATTCTTGCCGATGAGACGCCGGTAACGTCCCTGACTGATGAGGACACCCGGAAGCGGGTCGCCGCATGGCAGCGGAACTTTGGGTATGTACCTCAGCAGATATTCTTAAGCGACGACACGGTAGCGGCGAATATAGCCTTTGGTCTGCCGCAGGATATGCGGGACAGCATATCAATTGAACGGGCAGCCCGCGCGGCGAATCTGCATGAGTTTATAACCACGGAGCTGCCTGAGGGTTATGACACGGTGGTGGGGGAACGTGGTATTAGGCTGTCCGGGGGACAGCGGCAGCGGGTGGGGATAGCCCGGGCTTTGTATCATGACCCAAACATCCTGGTGATGGACGAAGCCACCAGCGCCCTGGATTCGCTGACTGAAGATGCGGTTATGGAGGCTATACGCAACCTGACCCATACCAAAACGATAATACTGATAGCCCACCGGCTTACCACGGTACAGGGGTGTGATGTTATTTACCTGATGGAGAAAGGGCGGATCATAGCACAGGGGAGTTACAAGGAATTGTTGGAGAACAGCCCACAGTTCAGGGCAATGGCGAAGGTGAAATGAAAGAGTTGTCAGTAGGATACATAGTTGATTAGTCTTACCGATAAAAAAGAATGTTGCGGCTGTAACGCTTGCGGTGATATTTGTTCGCAAAAAGCCATTACCTTCAACACAGACAACGAAGGATTTTGGTATCCTGAGACAGACACAAAAAAATGTACTAATTGTGGATTATGTGAGAAAGTATGTCCTGTACTTAATATAGAACAATTAAAGAAAAATGATTTTGAAAAACCGAATTGTTATGCTGCGATTCATAAAAACTTGGAAGTTCGTTTTGACAGCACATCGGGAGGGCTTTTTTCTGCATTAGCGGAAAAGATGTATAAAGATGGAGGGTACGTTGGCGGGGCTGTTTATAACGGCGATTTTTCTGTTTCACAGTATATTTCAAATGATAAACAAGATATAGTTCATCTGCGCAGCTCAAAATATCAGCAAAGCGATTTTGCTGGATTTTTCAATCGTGTTCAGGACATTCTGAAGACTGAGGGAAAAGTTTTGGTTTGCGGTTGTCCTTGTCAAATGGCGGCGTTACGGACATTTTTAGGGAAGGATTATGAAAACCTTTTGATTGCGGATTTTGTTTGCCGTGGAATTAATTCTCCCTTGGTTGCAAAAAAATACCGGGAATCTCTTGAAGCAAAATACAGGTCCAAGGTCGTTTGGCAGAAAGCAAAGAATAAGGAATTTGGATGGAGGAATTTAACTGCAAAATATCGTTTTGCCGATGGTCAGAATGTCTATATAACGAAGAATGAAAGTCTGTTTAACCGTGGATTTCTTCATACTAATGCATTTTGCCGACCTTCCTGTTACGCTTGTCGGTTTAAAGGATTTCCCCGTATCGCAGATATAACCATAGCGGATTTTTGGGGAATTGAAAAAGTTGATAAGTCAATGGATGATAATTTAGGGACTTCTCTCGTATTGGTAAATTCTGAGAAAGGGCAAATCTTTTTTGATGCTATACAACAAAAAATAAAATCAGTACGCGTTTCATTTGAATTGATGCTTGGGGGTAATCCTGCTTTAATACGTTCATTGGGTTCGCCAAAAATAAATAGAGATGCATTTTTTAATGATTTACAAAATAATGATTTCTTCACTATTGCGAATAAGTATTTTCCCTTTGTTCAGTCAAGGAAAGAGCGATTAAGAAAGGCACTGAGGGATTGGCGAGACACACTTGTTGTAACACAGTTCAAATTTTTACCTGTCTGCCAGTTTATATATTTCAATATTTTAAGAAAAAACATTAAAACTAAAGCGTCTGATATGGGATTTTTAGTCCCAACACCGCATACAGTTATAGAAATTGGAAAGAAAGCTGATATTCAATTGAATGCCCGTTTAAAGATCGGCTCAAAGAAGTTTCGTAAATCAAAACTGGAGACACGATTATTAGTCGAAAATGGCGGAACCTTGATAGTTAATAACCGGTTTAGTTTTATGTATGGTTCTGATATAGAGATATTTAACGGCGGAACATTAATTATTAATGGCAGAAGAGGCGGTGGAACAAATATAAAGGCAACAATAATATGCAAAGAAAGAATTGAAATTGGCGATCATGTTATGATGGGTAGGAATGTTACCATAAGAGATAATAATGGGGACCACTATCTGTCACAGCAAGGATACAAGAAAGCAAGGCCTATTATTATTGGAAACCATGTATGGCTCTGTGAGGGTTGTACCATAATGCCGGGAGTTAAGATTGGAGACGGTGCAATTGTGGGAGCAAAATCGGTTGTTATGACCAATATACCTCCCTTTTCTCTAGTGTCTGGTAATCCCGCTAAAATTGTTCAGACCAATATATATTGGAAACATTAATCTTTAAGTAGGAGTTTTCTATGGAATTACAGGAATTTATTGGAAAATTTGCTGAGCAGTTTGATAATACTGACGCGAATGAATTCAAAGCCGATACAGAGTTTAAAGCCCTGGATGAATGGTCTTCATTGTATGCGTTAACAATTATCGCTATGGTTGACGACGAATATGATATTACCCTTAAAGGGGACGATATCCGTAATTCAGAAACCATAGAAGACTTGTATAAGGTTGTAAAGAGTAAAAAGTAATGGCTTTTCTCGAATTTAAGAATGTCAGAATTGTTGGTATTTCCGCTGCGGTTCCTAAAAAGGTTGTAAAATTAAGATCCCGCAATTCTGGTTATTCTGATGAAGAATATAGCAATAGTGTTGGAGTTAAAGAAACACATGTCGATGACTCTTTTACAACCTCAGATTTATGTTATTATGCCGCAGAAAAATTGATTACTGATTTGAAGTGGGAGAAATCAGAAATAGATGCAATAATCTTTGTTTCGCAATTTCCTGATTACATCTTGCCTGCTACATCCCCTATTTTGCAAGATAGGCTTGGATTAAGCACAGAATGTTATGCGGCGGATGTATCTTTGGGTTGTTCTGGCTGGGTATATGGGCTAAGCCTTATTTCCGGTTTATGTAACGGTAGTATAAAAAAAGCACTGTTAATGGCCGGCGATGCCCGTAGAATGCAGGATCAAAAGGATCCTCTTTTTGGCTATGCGGGTACAGTTACCGCAGTTGAATTTTCTGGTGGAAATAATGGTTTTGATTTTCACTTTGGTTCTGATGGTAGCGGATATGACGCGATTATTATTCCTGACGGCGGCGCGAGGAATCAATTTACAGCGGAATCATTAAAAGTTCATGCAGATGATGATGGCATTAGCCGGAATAGCTTGCAATCGTATATAAAAGGGATGGATGTTTTTTCATTTGCGATAACTACGGCTCCAAAATCAATAAAAAAGTTAGCAGGGAAACATTCGCTTGATTTGAAAAGTGTTGATTATTTAATTCTGCACCAGGCCAATAAACAAATAAATGCAAAAATTGCCAAGAAGCTTGATTTCGAACAAGATAGGGTCCCCGAATCCCTAACAAATTACGGTAATACTTCTTCTGCCAGTATACCCCTTACCATAGTTACTGGTATTGGGAAACGCTTGCAAAACGAATCCAAGCGTTTTATTGCCTGTGGGTTCGGAGTTGGCTTATCCTGGGGCTCTGTTTTTTTTGAACTGGATCATTGTTTTATTTCATCCTTAGTAGAGGTTTAATGTGAGTTATAATCCTTTTTCTTTAGCCGGTAAAACTATTCTGATTACCGGGGCATCATCGGGTATAGGACGGGCAACTGCCATAGAATGTTCCAAACTTGGGGCCACGCTCATTATTACTGCCAGAAATGAAGAACGGCTTAATGAAACATTTACCCAATTGGAAGGAAAAGGGCATCAAAAAATTATTGCTGATTTAACAATAAATGATGATATCGATCGATTGGCCAATGTAATTCCTCCATTGGACGGGTTAGTCAATAATGCGGGAATAATTAAAACATTACCTATTCAATTTATTAATGAAAATGACTTTGTGAATATATTAAGAACAAATACACTTGCTCCTGTTTTTTTAACACAACGTATATGCAAAAAGAAAAAATATAACAGAAATGCTTCTTTCGTTTTTATATCATCGATTGGAGGTGTTTTCGTAACTACACCCGGAAATGCAATGTATGGAATGTCAAAGAATGCAATAAACTCTTTTATGAAATTTACCGCTCTTGAATTTGCTCCAAAAGGTATCCGATGTAATAGTGTTAACCCAGGAACAGTTGAATCTCCACTAATTAATAAAGGTACTCTTTCACAAGAAGACAGAGAAAAGAATATCGCTAAATATCCTTTAAAAAGATATGGTCAACCCCAAGATGTAGCCTTTGGGATAATATATTTATTATCTGATGCTTCTGCATGGGTTACCGGCGCTAGTTTAATAATTGATGGTGGGTTAGCCATCTTATAAATAATGTCATTTTTAATAAGCAAACATGTCATGATTAAAGGGGTTGCCGCCTGTGTACCAAACCGTATTGAAGAAAATCGGCAATATCCTGGAATGTCAATTGAAGAAATAGAAAAATATATTCAGGTAACTGGCATTGAAAGACGACATTGTACCGTTCACGATGGCTCAGTCTGCACATCAGATTTATGTTATACGGCAGCCGAAAAACTTTTAAATGAATTACAGTGGGATAGAAGTGAAATAGGACTTTTAGTATTCATATCCCATTCTGCCGATTATCGCCTTCCATCAACTGCATGTATTCTTCAGGATCGTTTGGGCTTATCAAAAGAATGTATGGCTTTTGATAGTCCGTTAGGTTGTTCTGGTTTTGTATATGGATTGTCTATTGTAAGTAGTATTATGAGCCTGGGAACAATCAAAAAGGCGTTATTGCTGGCAGGAAATACTCAGTCGATTTTTGCTAGCCCGTTAGATAAATCAACTGCATTACTTTTTGGCGATGGCGGATCAGCATGCGCCCTGGAGTTTGATTCTGAGAATCAGGATACTTTTAAGTTTCACTTAAGATCCGATGGTTCAGGAAAAGACGCGTTAATTGTTCCCGATGGCGGCAGTCGTAATCCGGTAACTGAAAATTCTTTTATCATGGAAGAATTTGAAGGTAATATCAAACGAACTCGATTGCATGAAAAAATGGATGGGATGGCGGTTTTTTCGTTTACCCTTTCGGATGTTCCTGATGCCATAACTATTTTTCATGATACGTTTGCTGTAAATCCTGAAAAAATAGATTATCTTTTATTGCACCAGGCAAATAAATTTGCATGTGAGAAAATACGAAAAAAATTGAAATACCCACCTGAAAAAGTACCATATAATATTCATGAATATGGCAATACCAGTGCTGCAAGTATTCCATTGCTCATGGTAACAGAAATAAAAGAAGCTCTTGAAACACACAATTTGGAAATCGTCATGAGTGGCTTTGGTGTGGGACTTTCAATAGGGACGGCATATATCAGTACTCATAAAATAGTTTGCCCTGAATTATTATATTTATAGTCGATAAAGGAGAAAATTACTAACCCCCCCCCCCCCCCCCCCATTATTTGCTACTACTCCGTTCTCATTAAAAGGCAAGTCAATTTTGATAACTGGCGCATCATCCGGTATTGGTTATCAATGTGCGTTAGATTGTGCCCGTTCAGGGGCTAAAGTTATTTTAATTGCCCGCAGAAAGGAATTATTGGATGACTTGGCGCAAAACTGTTCCACGGCATCTGTATATCCATATGATTTAAATGATATAGATAATATAAAGTCATTAATGGATGAAATAAAACAACATGAAGGTTTATTGGATGGATTTATTCATGCTGCAGGAATTGAAAAAACATTACCGTTAAAAAATCTCAAGTTAAAAAATTATGAAACAATTTATAGGCTAAATTTTGTAAGTGGATTAGAAATAGTAAAGCATTTCAGTAACAAAAAATATCATAACGAATATGCCAAAATAGTATTTATTTCATCAATTGTATCAATAATTGGTCGTCCTGGTATTATAGCGTATGCCGGTTCAAAAGGCGCTCTTGTTTCAGCGGCAAAATCAATTGCATTGGAATTGGCAACTAAAAACATTAATGTAAATTGCATATCACCAGGAACAGTTCTAACTCCTATGATACAGAAATATTTCGATTCAATTTCCGGGGAAGAACAGGAGAAACGCAAAGAAGGATACCCTCTCGGACTAGGAAAGCCAGAAGATATTTCGTATGCGAGCATATTTTTATTGTCCGATGCTGCCCGTTGGATAACAGGACAAAATATAATAATTGATGGTGGGTATACAATTAGATAAGGATAACAATGGATAATTTTAACCCTTTTACTTTATGTGGCAAAGTGATTTTGATAACTGGTGCGTCATCAGGTATAGGAAAAAGCATGGCAATAGAATGCTCAAAAATGGGCGCCACGCTGGTGATAACTGGACGAAATGAGGAACGTTTAAAAGAAACATTTCAGAAACTTCAGGGAAATGGCCATCAAATGGTAGCTACTGATTTATCAAATATAGCGCAGATTTCTAAAACATGGAGTGATGACAACTTTTCTCCCTTTGACGGAATTGTATTAAATGCGGGTGTCAATGATAAATCACCTATAAAATTTATTTCCGAGAAAAAAATAGACCATATTTTTAAAATAAACTTTTATGCGCCAGCATTACTGATACAAACCATATTAAAAAACAAAAAGATTAATGATAATGCTTCAATAATTATGATCTCGTCAGTAGCCACTAATTTGGCAGCGATTTCAAATGCCCTGTATGCTGCTTCAAAAGGCGCTATAAACTCATTTATGAAGGTGTTGGCCCTGGAACTATCCCCCAGAAGAATACGGGTTAATTGCATACAGCCCGGTATGGTTCGAACGGATATTTTAAGCAAATATGCTTTGCAAGAAGAACTGGAAAGCTGGGAAAAAACGTATCCCTTGGGAAGATTTGGTCAACCCGAGGATATTGCTTTTCCAGTAATATATCTTTTATCCGATGCCGCTAAGTGGGTAACAGGAAGTATTTTTACCATAGACGGCGGAATAACATTGAAGTAATAAGTTAAGGGGAATTTAAAGTATATGGCCAAATGGAAAATAAAAAATGTATCTTTAAAAGGCGTTGCAGCATGCGTCCCTAAAAATATCATACGAACTGAAGATATTCCTTTGTTTTCAAAGAAAGAAGAGCTGGAACATTTTTTACTTAATGTTGGTATTAAAACTCGTAGAGTCGTAGAAAAAGGCGTGTGTGCTTCCGATCTTTGTTTTGAAGCAGCCAAAAAATTAATAGATAGTCTGGGATGGGATAAAAATGAAATCGGCGCTTTAATATTCGTTTCAATTACTGCGGATTATCGTAGCCCCATGACATCTTGTATTTTACAGGATCGCCTAGGGCTTCCTGAATCTTGTTTTACTCTGGATATTCCATCTGCATGTTGTGGTTACCCCCATGGTATGACTGTTTTATCCAGTTTAATGACATCAGGTAGTATTAGAAAAGGATTATTATTGGCTGGGGATACCTGTTACCAAATGGCATCCCCAGAAGATAAAAGTCGGTTCCCCGTATTTGGTGATGCTGGTACAGCTTCTGCCTTTGAGTATGATGAATTATCAGACAATATAGTAAGTTATGCTTATACTGATGGGAACGGATATGAGGCAATTATAACGCCCCATAGCGGTTTTCGCCATCCAGTAACACCGGAGTCTTTTATTGTAGAAGATGTCGGAGATGGCAACCGTAGAGCGCCGGTCCATGCCTTGGTAAAAGGAATGGATGTTTTTTCTTTTGCTATATCGAAAGCGCCAAAATTATTAAAAGAAGTCCTGTTGGATAATAATATAGATAAGGATAATGGAATTAATTATTTTTTATTGCATCAGGCAAATCAGATGATTACTGATAAAATAATTTCAAAAACGAAATTAGATAAGCAAAAAGTCCCTTGTAATATTGAAGAATTTGCTAATACTACCTGTGCAACAATCCCATTGTTAATGGTTACGCGTATTAAAAATGATTTAATAAAAAACGATTTGAATCTTATTTTATTAGCCTTTGGCGTAGGGCTTACGTGGGGATGTGTATATATGAAAACGCACAAAATCGTTTGTTCTGACTTGATAGAGCTATGATAAAAACAGGTGATTTATATTCTGAACAAATTTTATTCTCTCAAGATATAGTCAATTTATTTATAGCAATATCAGGTGACAGCAATCCAATTCATACGGATCCAGAGGCTGCGAAACGAGCTGGGTATTCTGATGTAATTGTTCCAAGCATGTTGCCTGGCAGTATATTTGGTGGAGTATTTGGCTCAAAATTTCCTGGGCATGGATCTGTAAATTTATATCGCGAATTTACTTTCATTCGCCCCGTTTTTATCAATGTCGAGTATACTATGGTTTTCAAAGTAACAGAAACAGATACTAATGAACACACGGGAACTATTAAATGCCGTCTCAAAGATAAAAATGGAAAAATATATATAGAATGTTTGTCAAAAATCAGAAACAATGAACAATTTGTATCAATATTAAGTTGAATGAAAGCAACAACCAACTTTGTACAATTACAATCAGAAACTATGGAAAGAAGTATGTCGAAAGTATTATACATTCTATCTGGTAATAGGTAAACACAGACGTCGTAAGGAACAAAATGAAATCACAATTGATTAATGGAATAGGTAGGACACCACTCCCGGTGATCAAATTAAGTAATGATGTAAAAATTCCTGTAATAGGTAATGGTCCTGGTGGGTTAAGACATTCGAGATACGATAAGAACGATAATAAATTATTACATTTAACTAAGCGTATTTATAATAAACTCGATCGAAAAATATTCAAAGAAAGAGAATATATTAATGCAGTATGTAATGCATTTAAAATAGGTTTTACTTTGTTCGATTACTCTGCAGCGTATAAAAATGAACAATTAATAGGCAAAGCTATTCAAAAAAGTGGTATTAGTCGAAGTGATCTCTTTTTAACTACAAGAGTAACTAATGCAAGACAGGTTAAAGGAAATATCCGGGAACAATTTCTAAAGACACTCGAATATTATAGAACGGATTATGTTGATTTGTATATGTTTCATTGGCCGGTGCCCGGCTTTTATTTAGATACATGGAAACAGATAGAACAGCTTTATAAAGAGGGCTATTGTAGAGCCATTGGGGTTGCTAATTGCCACCAACATCACCTGGAAGAAATATTTAAGATAGCAGAATTTATTCCGCAAGTTAATCAATTTGAAATCCATCCTCTATTCACTCAAAAGCCATTAATTGCGTATTGTAAATTAAATGGAATAGCCGTAGAAGCCTATACGCCAATTGCGAGATTTGATGAGAGATTAATAGAATTGCCACGGCTTAAAAAAATCACCCAAAAATATAAAAAATCAATAGTACAAATTGTTTTAAAATGGCACATTCAAAATGGAATAATACCAGTAGTTCGCTCATTAAATAAGAAACATCAAATCAAAAATATTTCTATTTTTGATTTTGAATTAACTGAGGAAGAAATAAACATAATAGATAGTTTTAATATAAATTCCAGACTAAGATATGATCCTGATAACTGTGATTTTTCCGTTTTATAGATTACTTAAGCTATGAGAAAAAAGATTGAATAGGCTTGTAAGTATAATTACCCCATGTTATAATGGCGAAAATTTTATTAGTCGATTTTTAAATTCCATATTAAATCAGACTTATAATAATATTGAATTAATCATTATTAATGATGGGTCTACTGATAATACAAGAATTATTTTAGAATCTTACAAAGAAATATTTATTAATCGAAATGTAGAATATATAATAATAAACCAGGAAAATAAGGGGCAAAGTGAAGCTATAAACCAGGGGCTTAAAATTTTTTCCGGAGATTATCTTACATGGCCGGATTCGGATGATATATTATTACCTAACAATATATCATCAAAGGTTGCTTTCCTGGAAAATAATCCGGAATATGGACTAGTAATGGGAAAAGTTGGGATAGTAAATGAGAATGATTTAGACAGGCGAATTAAAATATTAAAGCGAAAAGAACCCATATGGAATGATACGTTATTTGAAGATTTAATTCAAGACAAGAACGTATATTATACACCAGGTGGGTATATGGTCCGTTCATCTTGCTTTCTGGATGTTAATCCGTTACGTTCTATTTTACCCCTCCGTGAAATAGGGCAGAACTATCACATGCTGCTTCCAATTACATATAAATATAAATGCGGTTATTTGAATGAGTGTATATATTTATATGTAAAAAGAAAGAATAGTCATAGTCATGCAAAAAGAACTTATGAAGAAAGTATAAATGTTATTTCTTTTGAAAAATATGCATTAGAAAAAATAATAGAATCTTTAAATATTCAGAATGAAAAATATTATCTTAAAATAATAATTAAGAAATATCATCATAGGTTATTAAAATTAGCATTTAAAAACAACAAGCAAGATGAATTTAAAAAACAATTTAATATTCTTAAAAGGATGGGTGCTCTGACATTGACTGATATTTATCTTAAGTATAGAGAAAATACTCTTTTAAAACTTCTACGGCATGCAAAAAAAAGATTTAGATATGGTCGGCATACATGAAAATTGGCATTATGACCCATTGGTGGTCAAAAGATAATTATGGCCAGCTTTTACAATGTTTTGCACTGCAAAAATACTTGCATAATATAGGTCATGAAGCATATTTGATAGCCTATCAACCATATCATGATTATATTGAAACACCATTTTGGATAAAGATGTTAAAGGCATTTAATCCGGTTAAATTATGGAGGTTTGCATTTAAGAAAATTATTCGATACAAAATTAATAAAGAGCAAAAACTTAATCCGCGTGGATTTACTGAATTCAGAAAAAAGTACATTAAGCGGACAGAAAGAACTTACCATTTATATAGCGAACTATGCAGTTATCCTCCGGAAGCTGACGTATATATAGTTGGTTCTGATCAAGTATGGAGTTTCCATAGTTTGCCTAAAGCTAAGGCTGATAATGTAATTAAAGCTTATTGTCTTGCTTTTGGGAATGATAAAATCAAAAGAATATCTTATGCAGCAAGTTTTGGTAAAGATGACATTAGTGATAGCCTTCTTGATAAAATAAGTCCTTTATTGCAAAATTTTACGTATATTTCTGTCCGGGAAAAATCGGGGATTGATATATGTAAAAAATGTGGAATCAGGCAGGTCGACATGATGCCGGATCCCACCCTTTTATTTGATGCAGAGGTATATCGTTCCTTATATTTAAACGAATCTATCCGTAAGCAGACAAAGCCATATTGTCTTTTGTATATTTTAGGGAATAAATGTAAGCTTTCAATAAAAAAGATAGCCCATTGGGCTAAGGAAAAGGGTCTTAATATTATATATGTAACCGGAAATTCAAAATACGATAAATTTGAGAAATTTTATGCAACAATTCCGGAATGGCTTTATTTAATTGATAATGCTGAATATATTATAACTAATTCTTACCATTGCGCTATTTTTTCTCTGATGTTTCATAAAAAATTTGGCATTATTTCTCTAGTTGGAAGACATGCAGGAATGAATAACCGTTTTATATCATTATTTGAACAGTTTAACATTCAGCAAAGATTTATTGCTCAGGACATTGATGTTATAGAAAATGAAATAAACTGGGGCAATATAAATAGTAAATTATATGCGATAGCTTCTTCATGTAAATTAGACGATATTCTTTAAGAGGATTATTAGTGCCCCTGTTGTCTATAATTGTTCCAGTATATAAGACTGAAAAATATTTACACAAGTGTGTTGATAGTATTCTCGCTCAGACCTTTACAGATTTTGAGTGTATTCTGATTGATGATGGTTCTCCTGACACTTGTCGTGAAATTTGTGATGGATATGCTTTAAAGGACTGTCGGATTATAGTTATTCACCAGAAAAACGCAGGAGTTTCTGCGGCAAGAAATGCCGGATTGGATATTGCCCGTGGAGAATGGATAGGGTTTGTTGACAGTGATGATTGGTGCGATTCTGGGATGTTTGAATTCCTTATTAATAATGCAAAAAAGTATAATGCTGACATCTCTATATGTGGTGCGAACAAATTCAGAGAGAATGGTAAATTCTATTATTACATGTCTAAAAAATACCCCGATATCATTATGAGTGGTAACGAGGCAATATTAAAAATGTTCTCGGCGACATATTTTTCAACAACACCATGGAATAAATTGGTGAATAAAAAATGCTTTTATTATAATAATACAGTTATCCGATATGATGAGTCTATTCTATTTTTGGAAGATGGTCTTATTTTGTATTTTTTATTCAAAAACTCAGAAAAAATAGTCTATTCTTCAATTCCATACTACAATTATTTATTTCGTTCCGATTCGGTGACACAAATACCCTACAAAAGTGGGATAGCAGATTCCGTATTGACTAACTTTATTGCTTTTAAAAAAATGCTGGCAGTTGAAACCGATAGTATTGTAAGACATAAATTAATGGCGGCCGAGGGGAGTAAGGCAGTAAATTATTGTTTGTTTCATATAAAGAATAATCTTTCAACTAACAATGATAATTTCATTTTTTTAAAAGAAATAATAAGAAAAGACATTCTTTTCATTATTACTGACAAAACCATTGGTAATAAAAGAAAAATATTTAGTTTTCTAATTTTTTTTCCATTTATTATTTCAAACTATTATAAAATAAAAAGATGTTTAAAAAAGGTATAAGAAGAATAAAAGCTATGGAAATAGATTTTGTAGTTCTCTGGGTAGACGGCGCCGATCCAGAATGGATTAATTCATTCAATAAATATTCTGAAAAGAGGAATGTATCTTTTGACAGCACGATAGATATAAGTAAAAAAAGGTATGATGATAACGGTCTATTGCGCTATTGGTTTCGCGGTATTGAGGAGAATGCTCCCTGGGTACATAAGGTATTTTTTATAACCAGTGGACAGAAACCTTCGTGGCTTAATACTAACCATAAAAAAATATGTTGGGTGAAGCATGAAGATTATATTTCCCAGGAATACCTGCCTGTTTTTAATTGCAATCCGCTTGAAGTGAACTTACATCGTATAAAAGGTCTGTCAGACACCTTTGTTTACTTTAATGACGATATGTATTTAATCAATCCAATAAAGGAGAATTTCTTTTTTAGAGGGGGTCTTCCCCGGGATCATGCTATTCTTAATGCCATTGAGCCGAGATTTTGGGGACACATATTTGTTAATAATTTAATAGAAATAAATAAGTATTTTAAAAAGCATAAATCCATCGTACATAATTTATTTAAATGGTTTAATATCCAATATGGAATACATATGCTTCGCACAATAGTATTATTGCCATGGCCAAAATTTAACAGTTTTCTAGTTTCACACATGCCGCAAGCATATTTGAAAAGCACCTATAACGAAGTATGGGACCATTGCGAACATATATTGCATGCCACATCAACGCATAGATTCAGAACAATCGGTGATGCAAATCAATATATATTTCGTTTTTGGCAGTTAGCGAAGGGTACTTTTAGTCCAAGTCCGTTTATGATTGGGAAGCGATTTTTTAATATAACGGAAAAAAATATTAATGCGATCGAGCAGGCGGTTAAAAATAAGAGTGTCAAAGAGATATGCCTTAATGAATTGGACGATTCGCCAAGTTGTTTTGAACGATTACAGGATATACTGGAAAAGAAATTCCCCGTAAAATCAAGCTTTGAATTATAAGAGAGTCATTTGAGCATGATATGACAAAGATACTTATAGTTGGCATACATAACGCGGTCGGTGGAATAGAAAAGATACTACATGATTATATTACTACTATATCAAATGATGCCATTGTGTTTGCTTTTATTAATATGTATGACAAAATATCGTTCCAGGAAGCATACGAACAAAGGGGTTATCCCGTTTATAAATTGCCAAACATGAACCGGCATCCGTTAAAATATGCGGTTGCATTTACACGATTATGTGCAGATGAGCGTTTTGACATTATCCATGTGAACATGATGTCCGCGGCTAATATACTCCCGCTGGTAATCGCCAGGCAGATACAATGTAAAGTAATAATAGCCCATTCACACAACACTGACACCGTGGGCATCGCAAGACACATCCTTCATGCTGTTAACAGACCTTTTATAAAAGCATTTGCAACTGATTATTTTGCTTGCTCCGCCGATGCTGGTCAATATATCTTTGGTAAGAATAGTGCATTTGAGATAATTCATAATGCCATTAATATAGAACGATTTGTGTACCGTAAAATCACCCGGAAAACGGTCAGGGATCAATTAAATATTCCTGATAACGCATATGTTATAGGACATGTGGGAAGATTTTCGAAACAAAAGAACCATGCGGTTCTTATTGAAATATTTTGCAGGATTTTAAACAAGCAAGAGAATGCGGTTTTATTGTTGGTGGGAAAAGGAGAAGATCAGCAAAAAATAAAAAACATGGCGAAAAATCTGGGAATAGATACTAACGTCATCTTTTACGGCCCATCGAATACCGTACATGATCTTTATTCAGCCATGGATGTTTTTGTCTTTCCTTCGCTGTTTGAAGGTCTTCCGGTAGTTGGGATAGAAGCGCAATGCGCTGGTCTTCCTGTATTTGCCTCAAACACGGTTTCGAAGCAAATGCAGGTTTCCGATTTAGTTGTCTGGCTTGATTTAAAAGACGGACCGGAAAAATGGGCGGATACAATTCTGGAGCATATACCCCATCATGAAAGAAAAGATATGTCCAGTACCTTAACCAATGCCGGTTATAATATTAAAATCGAGAGTAAAAAGCTGGAAAGCAAATACCTTGAGCTGGCAAAAAGATAAACATGGCTGTCTTGCATGTCCTATGATTATCTCCTTGTAGGTAGCGGGCTTTTTTCGGCGGTTTTTTCGGCAGAAGCAATTAAGCGAAAGAAAACATGTCTTGTAATTGATAAGCGGCCTCACATCGGCGGGAATGTATATACAGAAAAACTGCACGGTATAACGGTTCACCAGTATGGGCCGCACATATTCCACACAGGCAAAAAGGGAATATGGCAGTATATAAACCAGTTTGCAGAGTTTAACCATTTTGTAAACAGCCCGGTCGCGAATTTTCATGGGCAGATGTATAATCTCCCTTTTAACATGAATACTTTCAGCCAAATCTGGCCTGATGTGACTGCCTCTGAACAAGCTAAACGCCGTATTGCTGAACAGTCTTCATCAATGGCTGGGAAGACTCCGCAAAACCTTGAGGAACAGGCAATAGCACTGGTTGGTACTGACATTTATGAGAAACTGATAAAAGGATACACTGAAAAACAATGGGGGCGTTCCTGCGCCAAGCTGCCGTCGTCTATAATAAAACGGCTGCCATTGCGTTTTACCTATAACAATAATTATTTTTCTGATCCCTGCCAGGGAATGCCAATTGGCGGGTACACGCCAATAATTGAAAAGATGCTTCAGGGATGCGATGTGCAAGTTTCCGCCGATTATTTTTCTGACAGAAACTACTTCAGCAAGTCCGCTGGAACAGTTATTTACACTGGCATGATAGACGAATACTACGATTATTGTTTTGGCGAATTGGAATACCGGAGCCTGCATTTTGACACGGAGGAACTGGCCGTAGAAAATTTTCAGGGGAATGCAGTGGTCAATTATACGGATGAGGAAACGCCCTATACAAGAATAATAGAACACAAACATTTTGAATTTGGTACTCAGCCAAACACGGTGATTACCCACGAATATCCGGTAGCATGGAAACATGGGGACGAACCATATTATCCAATAAATGATGAGAAGAATTCAGTATTGTATCAGAAATATGCAGACCGCGCATCGAATGAAAAACATATTCTTTTTGGCGGCAGACTGGGCATGTATGCGTATTTAGATATGGATGACACCATTGCCGCCGCATTAAGCTTGGCAAAAAGGGTTCTGTAGCGTTGATTAGCGAAGGATTAGTTTCTGTTATTACGCCTAATTACAATGGATCAAGATTCATTGCTGAAACGATAGAAAGTGTTCTTGCTCAAACATACAGCAAATGGGAAATGATCATTATTGATGATGGATCAACGGATCACAGCGTTACGATAATACAGGAATATGTTCAGAAGGACCCGCGAATTGTTTTATTGCAGCAAGAAAATGCTGGTTCTGCTTCAGCGAGAAACAAGGGGATTCGCCATGCAAACGGCCAGTATATATGCTTGCTTGATGCCGATGATATATGGGAATTGAATTTTCTTGAAAGCCAAATTCATTTCCTGAAAGAAAAGAAAGCGGCGGTAGTGTTTGCCTCATATAAACTGATAAACGAACAGTCGAAAGATATCAGGCTGCCCGTCTTAGCCCGGCCTTCGATAACGTACAGGCAAATGTTGGTGACTAATTTTATTGGATGCCTAACTGGTTTGTATGATAGAACAAAATACGGGAAAATATATTTGAGGGAGGAGCTAAAGAGCCTGAGGGATGATTATGCCTATTGGCTGGATATAATGAAGCAGTCTGATATCGCATATGGAAACCTTGAAATACTGGCTAAATACCGTGTGCGCAGAGCATCTACCACGGGAAAGAAGCTGGCACTTATTAAAGCGCAGTTTGCCTTTTATAAAAACTATCTTAGATTTGGATATTGGCAGAGCCTTCTCAATACAGTTTATTGGGGGTTTTGTGGGTTTTCTAAGTTTAGCAAATAACTAACAATATTATGAAAATATCGCGGAAGAAACGGCAATTATTGATAGCGCTTATTGATATCATCCTGCTTATCGCGGCGATATATCTGGCCTTGCTGATACGGGACTGGAAAATACCCTCTTACCACCGGTTCCAGCGCCATTTTGGTTATTTTATTCCGATTATTGCAGCCTGGATAATCAGCCTGTATACCGCCGGGCTCTATTCACTAGAAGTGCCCTATACCGGATACCGGGCCTTATCCCGTATCGCCCTTTGCGCACTTTTATGCCTCTTAATCGGGTTTGCATTTTTTTATCTGAACCTGCAGGCCAGAGTTGTGCCAAAAACTATTTTGGCAATCTATTCCGCCCTTGCCTTTTTTCTTCTGGCCATATGGCGTTGGATTTTCAACAAAGTTACGCTTACCTATTTTTCCAGCACTGACATAGCCTTTGCCGGCATAAATGATGCGGTAATTGATGTGCTGAACAATTCCCATAATTTTTCATACATGAGTTATACGGCGCGGTTTTTTTATGACGAAAATTATCCCGAAGACCGGTTCTGCAACGTTCCGGTCATACGGGACCCTGCAGTATTTGTCAGCAATATTAGGGAATATAAGATACAGACCGTGGTTATTCTTAATGAGAAGAATATATCATCGTCCATCCAAACTATCCTGTTTGATCTTTTGCAGCATCATATTACATTTATCAGTCTGCCTGATTTTTATGAGTTGTATCTGCGGCGAATCCCCGTTGGCACCATAAACGAGCTATGGTTTTTAAAAAGCATCGATTTTAATGCCAAAAATATATACCAATTTATTAAACGGCTGGGTGATATTTTTTTAGCCCTTTGTCTGCTGACCGTTTCCCTGCCGTTCTGGCCATTCATGATGCTTATAATAAAGCTTGAAAGCCCCGGTCCGGTATTTTTCAAGCAGACCCGTACAGGTTATTTGGGGAAGCAGTTTGCTATTGTGAAGTTCCGCACCATGAGTGTGGCCGATAACGCCCACGAACCCACAAAACGAAATGATTCACGGGTAACCGTATTTGGCAGATTCCTGAGGCGAACACGGATAGACGAAATTCCTCAGTTTTTCAACATACTAAAAGGTGAGATGAGCTTTATCGGCCCCCGCCCCGAGCGGCCAGAATTGATTGCGGAATTAGAGCAGGAAATCCCGTTCTACCGCCAGCGGTTATTGGTAAAGCCCGGAGTGTCAGGGTGGGACCAGGTGTCCGGGGAATATCATTCGCCATCCAAAGAAGACACCTACAAAAAGCTACAATACGACTTGTATTACATCAAAAATGTATCGTTCTTCTTGGATGTATCTATCTTTTGTAAGACCTTGGTAATTGTGTGTATCCAAGCGGGCGTATAGTTGTATGGATTGGAAAACAAAGGCAATGATACAAAATTGTATTTCCGTTCTCCCTAAAGCGATTTCGTATGAGGTTTACTATCTGGCTCAGAGGCACTTTGGAGGATTAAAGAAACCATTTAATCCGGCGAGTCGTATAGCCGCAGGGGTTGGAATATTAAAAAAGATACAAAAGTATCACGGTTCACCTTCAGATAAGATTTTTTTTGAGGTTGGGACAGGACGAGTACCTATTATGCCGATAGTTTATTGGCTGGGAGGAGCAAAAAAAACAATAACCGTCGATGTAAATCCTTATATGAGGGAAGAACTGTTGCTAGAGACGCTTGTATATATAAATTCCCATGAAACGGAGATAAGGAATGTTTTTGAATATTTATTACTTGAAGATCGGTTTATTGCTTTGTTGGCAGAAATCAGACGAGGTCTGCTGAAGACCCGTAATTTACTTTCTTTATGTAGCATTGAATATATCTCCCCTGGTGATGCTGCTCGAACAACGATGCCATCCGGAAGCATAGATTATCATACTTCGTATAGAGTATATGATCATATCCCGGTGCCAGCCTTAAAGGATATCCTGGAAGAAGGAAATCGCATTGTCGTTTCTGATGGGTTATTCATTAATTACATAGATTATGGAGATCATTTTTTTACTACGGATAAGAGCATCTCCAAAATTAACTTTCTGCAATACAGCGATAAGGCATGGAGAAAATATGCCGGAAATCGATATATGTATGTGAACCGGCTGCGGCATGATGATTTTCTTGCCCTATTTGAGAAAGCAAGCCATACAATAGTAGCAGCAGAACCTGTGATTGATAAAATGGCTCAGAAACTCTTGGAGGAAGAAAGCTTGCATTTGGACCAACGGTTTATAACAAAAAACAAAGAAACCTTAGGGATAGTTGGTTCTTGGATAATAACAAAAAAATGATAATTGATTTTAAATTGGCAGGCGTATAATGCAGGCCCGCAATGGAAACAATCAGCTAATAACTGATTCCCCGATAAAAAGCATTCAATTGGCAAGGGCTATTGCTGCAGTAAGTGTGGTTTATGAGCATTGTACAATAGCAGGAGATTATAAATTTACCAAAGCGGGATCATTTGGCGTTGATATCTTTTTTATCATCAGCGGTTTTATTATTACATATATTGTGTTAAAAACGCCAGCGGATTTTTTTATCAAGCGGGTTATGAGGGTAGTGCCTTTATATATTATCGCTACTGTTTTGACGACATTGACGGTACTAATTTTTCCTAGTTTAATACGTAAAATCACGGTAAGCTTATCCGGGTTTATAAAATCTATTTTGTTTATTCCCTATAAAGAAAATCGGGGTATTCCAATATTAGGCCAGGGTTGGACACTTAATTATGAAATGTTTTTTTATGTGGTTATGTCCCTGTGTATTCTGTTTGTGAAGAATAAGAAATATTTACCAATAGCCTGCGGTTCTATTCTTGTATTGTTCCTTATCATAACCAATACGACAGGCGCCGGTTCAAATATTTATATAATAAAATATTATCGAAAAGGATTGTTTCCTGAATTTATATATGGGATTGCATTGTATTATTTTTATACTTATTGTGTAAAACGAATAGCAAATAAAGCGTATGAATTTAATCGTAAGGCGCTGATAAAAATAATAATGCTTATCATCATTGCTGCTGGAAGTTATATTTTTTTAATATATAGCAATGCTTCAGGATCTCATTTCTCTAAAAATAGAAATATTTATTATGGAATTCCTTCTTTACTATTAGTGACTTCCTTGCTCTTATTGGAAGATTATATAGGAAATAATATCGTTATCAAAATATTTCTTAAAATAGGGGAAGCAAGCTATGTAATGTATCTTTTCCATTATCATATTATTGCGTTCTTTTCCCGCATCGTTTTTCCGGTAGTATTAGGGAATCACCGCGTGTTTACTATAGAATTAATAAAATTAATTTTTGCTATTGTCATGACTATTGTTATAAGCATTGTTTTGTTTGAATTTGTTGATAAGCCAATACAAAACTATCTAAAGAAAGTATTGAAAAGGCAACGATCAAAGAATTTTAAATTGGCAGGCGTATAAGTATGAAAGTAGTTATCCTAGCCGGTGGCTTTGGTACTCGGCTGTCAGAAGAGACCGGTCTACGCCCTAAGCCCATGGTGGAAATCGGCGGCCGACCTATCCTCTGGCATATCATGAAGACCTACTCCTATTGGGGCTTCAACGAGTTTGTAATACTCACCGGCTATCTGTCCCATGTTATTAAAGATTATTTCCTGAATTACTACACCCGGTATTCGGATATCACCGTGGACATGGAAACCAACACGGTGGAGGTCCACCAGCACCGCAATGAGCCCTGGAAAGTTACCATGCTCTACACCGGGCCCGACACCATGACCGGGGGACGGCTCCTGCGGGCCCAGGAGTTTTTGGGTAGTGAGCGGTTCATGCTGACCTACGGCGACGGGGTGAGTGATGTAAATATCCCGGCGCTGCTGGCAAGCCATGAAAAAGCCGGGAAGCGCGTAACCGTAACGGCAATACAGCCGGTGGGTAAATTTGGTTCCCTGGATATTGACGGGGGGAATCTGGTCCGGTCTTTCATGGAAAAACCTGAGGACGGGGGAACCTGGATAAACGGCGGTTTCTTTGTAATGGAACCGGATATATTCCGGTACCTTGATGACGGGGATAAGACTATCCTGGAACGCACTCCCCTTGAGCGGCTCGCCGGCGAGGGACAACTCAATGCCTATAAACACACCGGGTTCTGGAAAGCCATGGATACCCTGAACGATAAAAACATTCTGACCGGGATGTGGACGAAGGGAGAAGCCCCCTGGGCGTTATGGATAAAATAGCGCTCTCTTTTTACAACGGGAAAAAAGTATTTATCACCGGCCATACCGGCTTTAAAGGGACTTGGCTGTGCCGGACCCTGCTAGCGGCCGGGGCGGAGCTAACCGGGTATGCCCTGGAGCCGCCGACTTCCCCTTCGCTGTATGAACAGACCGGGACCGGGAAGGAAATCCATTCCCGCACCGGGGATGTCCGGGACCGGGAAGCGCTGGTACAGGCGGTGCAAGAGACAAAACCGGATATCCTTTTTCATCTGGCGGCCCAGCCTTTGGTACGGCTTTCCTACCGCGAGCCGGCGCTGACCTACGAGACCAATGTGCTGGGGACGGTGAATGTATTAGAAGCCCTGCGTTTGACGCCGGGTATCAGGTCGTTTGTCAATGTTACTACCGACAAGGTGTATGAAAACAAGGAATGGCTTTGGGGCTACCGGGAGAATGAAACGCTTAACGGCTATGACCCCTATTCGAACAGCAAATCCTGCAGCGAGCTCGTAACCGCAAGCTACCGGAACGCTTTTTTCCTGGCCGCGGATACCCCGGCGGTATCCACCGCTCGGTCGGGGAATGTGATAGGCGGGGGGGATTATGCGGAGGACCGGATCATCCCGGACTGCATTCGGGCCGTACAATCGGGAAAGAAGGTCGTCCTGCGAAACCCCCATTCAGTCAGGCCCTACCAGCATGTGCTGGAATGCCTTTCTGGATACCTGCTGCTTGCGGAAAAGCAGTATACCGACAAAGCCATGGAAGGAGCCTACAACTTTGGCCCGGATGACAATAGCTGTGTGACCACCGGGGAGCTTGCCGCCTTGTTCTGCGCTGCCTGGGGACAGGGCGCTGCCTGGGAAGTTCAGGGAGACGGCGGGCCCCACGAGGCGAACTTCTTAAAGCTTGACTGTGCAAAGGCAAAGGCCGTGTTGGGTTGGAAGAGCCGGTGGGATATTAAAACCACGGTAGCGCAGATAACTGCCTTCGCCCAAGCGGGTAATGATGATGAGCGCCGGGTCTGTGTGGACCGGCAGATACAGGAATACTTCAAATAAAGGTATTTAGCAATGTTTGAATCTATGAATAAAACACAGGCCGCTGTGGCGATACTGGAGCAGGTAAAGGCTTATTATCAGACTTTTATGCAGCAGCCTCCGTACCAGGTGGGGGACCGGATATCCTACGCCTCCCGGGTATTTGATGAACACGAGATGATGAACCTGGTGGACAGTGCATTAGAGTTCTGGCTGACTTCGGGACGGTATACCGACCAGTTTGAAAAGCAGCTCGCTGCATACCTCAAGGTCCCCAATTGTTCGCTGGTAAACTCGGGGTCATCGGCGAACCTGCTGGCGTTTATGGCGTTGACCTCGCCCCTGTTACAGGAGCGGGCTATACAGCGAGGGGACGAGGTGATAACGGTGGCGGCGGGATTCCCGACCACGGTAACCCCGATTATTCAGTATGGCGCCATCCCGGTGTTTGTGGACGTAACTATTCCCCAGTACAACATTGATGTATCCCAACTTGAACAAGCCCTATCTCCGAAAACGAAAGCGGTGATGTTGGCCCATACTTTGGGGAATCCCTTTGACCTTAACGCGATAAAGGCTTTTTGCGATGCCCATAAGCTGTGGCTGGTGGAAGATAACTGTGATGCCCTGGGGTCGGTGTATACGCTTGACGGACAAGACCGGTTTACCGGGACGATCGGGGATATCGGGACCTCAAGTTTTTACCCGCCCCATCACATGACCATGGGGGAAGGCGGAGCGGTATATACCGCAAATCCGCTCTTACACAAGATCGTCCGTTCCCTGAGGGACTGGGGCCGGGACTGTGTATGCCCCTCGGGTAAAGACAATCTGTGCGGTCACCGGTTTGACAAGCAGTACGGGGAGCTACCCCAGGGCTATGATCACAAGTATGTGTACAGCCACTTTGGGTACAACCTGAAAGCTACGGATATGCAGGCGGCTATTGGATGCGCCCAGCTTGAGAAATTTCCGTCATTTGTGACTAAACGGCAGCATAACTGGCAGCGGCTGCGGGACGGGCTTGCTGATTTGCAGGATAAGCTGATCCTGCCGGAAGCGGCGCCCCACGCAACGCCGAGCTGGTTCGGGTTTTTGATAAGCTGCAAGGATGGGGTAAACCGGAACAAGCTGGTGCAGCACATTGAAAGCAAGAACATCCAGACCCGGATGCTGTTTGCGGGGAACCTGGTAAGGCACCCTTGCTTTGACCAGATGCGGCATAGTGGGAACGGCTATCGGGCGGTGGGGTCGCTGGAAGTGACTGACCGGATTATGAACGACACGTTCTGGATTGGGGTGTACCCGGGAATGACCGACGAGATGATTGATAGGATGATCGATGTGATAAAGGATGAAATAAAAGGATGATAGAGAGACAGATTACGCCTATTAATGGGCTATACGTTTTATCTAATCCTGTCTTTCATGATAGCCGGGGTAGTTTTAAAAAGGTTTTATCAAAAGAAGTCTTTGATTCATTATCTTTAGAAAGCAATTTTACAGAATTATATTATTCCATAAATAAAAAAAATGTTATCCGGGGAATGCATTTTCAGTCTCCGCCAATGGATCATGTTAAAATGGTATATGTTATTACGGGGATTATCATTGATGTGTGCCTTGATTTAAGACGGACTTCAAAAACATTTGGTAACTATTTCAGTTATCAACTTTCCGGTGCTGATGATACATATTTGTATATTCCAAGGGGGATAGCACATGGGTTTGCCTCTCTTGAGGATGACACAATAGTGCATTATGCCCAGACAAGCTGCTATTCCAAAGAGCATGACTGCGGTATTAAATACGATTCATTTGGCCTTGATTGGAATATACCGAATCCTATTGTTTCAGATAGGGATAAAGCATTTCCTGATTTTTCTAAATTTAATACGGTGTTTTAACCATGAGAATACTAATTACCGGCGCAACGGGATTTATCGGTTCGCACCTTGTTGTATCGCTATTAAATGCCAAGCATACTATTGCAATATTAAAGAGAAAAAGTTCCGGACTTAAAAGCCTGGAATCTCTTCAGGAAAGAATTAATATTCTTGCAGTGGATACTTATTATGATATAAATACGGGCATAAAACAGTTTATGCCCGATATGGTAATTCATTTAGCGGCGTTATATATCAATAAACATAGCCCTGAAAATATAGCCAATTTAATAAATACGAATATTACCTTTGGTACTCAAGTTCTAGAAGCAATGATGGAAAATAGGGTAATGCAATTCCTTAACATAGGGACACGGTGGCAGCATATAGGGAATAAACGGTATTGTCCTGCTAACTTTTATGCTGCTACAAAAGCAGCCTTTAAGGATATGCTGGTTTATTACGAAGTACAGGGAATTAAGCATAAAACGATTGAATTATGTGATACCTTTGGTGCTGGGGATAATCGTAAAAAAATAATGGATATTCTTATATCTGCCTGTCAAAACAATGATGTAGTCGAATTAACTCCAGGGGAACAGATTCTTGATTTATCCTATGTTGATGATATCTGTGAGTTTATTACGTCAAATATTAGCGCTGCTGGTTTTTTTGACAATAAGACCATCTCGTTATCTGGTACAACCATACGGTTGCGAGAATTAGGTATGATGATTGAAAAAGCATTTAAGACATCGGGAAGCTTTAAATGGGGCGCCAAATCGTATAGGGATAACGAAGTAATGAATCCACCGATATATTATAAAAAAAATCAACTTAATAAAGATTCCCTAGAGAAATATATAAAAAATATGGCTCGGATCCTTGGGTATGGGAAGAAATAGGCGGGATAGATTATGTTGATATCAATAATAATTCCTACTCTAAATAGGTTAAGTTATTTAAAAAAAACAATGTTATCTGTTAGAAATCAAACCAATGATAATTATGAGATTATTGTTATTGATAATGCTTCTACTGATGGCACAAGAGAATGGCTGGAATCTCAACCCGATATTTTAATAATTTGTCACAATAATACTATACCCATTTATGAAAATTGGAATACGGGTTTTAAACAGGCAAAAGGAGATTTCCTAGTTCTTCTGTCAGATGATGATATATTACACCCTGACTGTATTAATATTATTCAATCCGTTCCGGATCCATTGCAATATTCGTTAATTATTGGGAGACATGATATAATTGATGAAAATGATAAAATCACTATAAATCAAAAAGGTTTCAATAACATTGAAAATGGTGTGCTTCAACCAAAAGAAGGATTATCCCTGTTTTCCGATGGTGTGGCTTTTCGTCTTTGCTCTATTTTTTTCAACCGGACTAAATTGTTACAATTAAACATTGACCTTGTGGCAAAAAAGTTTAAAATAACTGCTG
This sequence comes from Treponema primitia ZAS-1, assembly GCF_000297095.1. Classification (NCBI taxonomy): domain Bacteria; kingdom Pseudomonadati; phylum Spirochaetota; class Spirochaetia; order Treponematales; family Treponemataceae; genus Treponema; species Treponema primitia. The sequence goes on from NZ_AEEA01000028.1 coordinate 27,656, forward strand.
CTGACAGTGAATTAATTCAATTAATGGCAATATCTTCACCAATTTATATTTTAGATTTGAATAGAAGCATTGCAAATTATCGAGTGTGGAAAAATTCAGGAACGAGTGAAACAATTTATTCAAAAGCATGGCATGATGAAATTGATATATGGATGGATGATTTTGAAAGTTTTTCCAAGGATATTCTAAGTTTAAAAAAAATTAAAGATGCAATTAGTAAAGTCAAATTATCAAACTTACATTATGCAATAATTGTTTATAGAAGTAAAAAAAATAAGACAAGTGGCACACGAATTTATCTTATTAAGCGATTACTTACGATTTTATTTGAGCATTTTTCTTTTATGAACTTAATGAAATCTATAAAATATTTACTTTTATTAATATAATGCCTATGTTTAAAAATTTATCAGAAAAGCAGAATCCATATTTTGGTGTATTAATTTCATATGTTTCAAAAGGGATATCTTTTGTTCTTTCCTTTATTTCAATACCCTTATTATTAAATAATCTGGAATTATCCCAATATTCACTGTGGATTACCTTAGTTTCTATAGTTAATTGGATTAATCTTCTTGATTTGGGAGTTGGGAATGGTTTAAAGAATACAATCGCAAAATATAATCACCTACGGGACAAAAAAGAATGTGCTTATTATATCACTGGCACATTTCAGTTTTTTTCCTTGATATCTGGGTTTTTAGTAATTTTAACATTAATTTTTTCAAAATATATTCCCGTTATAAAAATAAATATTGGATATTCATTTTTATTATACCTGCCGATAATATGTTTTTTTCCATTTACAACTTTTAATGCCGTATTACAGGGTAATCTTAAGAATGGGTTGCTTTCAATTATTTCTTTGGTTCGGGCATTATGGATTTTTTTTGCTGTTTTATTATTCAAATACACAAGCAGTGATAAAATAATTATTTGCGCAATATGTTACAATATTTTTAATATTTTATATTTTATATTTATATTATTTTCAATAAAGAAAATCTATTTATTTTCATTAAGTCAAATATTTAATTTTAAACTATTTGTTTTTGGTTTAAAAATAGTAAGGATCGGTCTAGAATATTTTATTTTACAAGTAACTTCATTAATACAATTTAGTATGGGAAATTATATTATTTATAATTTATTTAATAATCAGGTGGCATCATTTGATCTATTAAATAATAAAATATATGCAAATTTAGCAATTTTTTTTAATGCGGGTATTGCAGTATTTTGGCCTCAGTTTACATCAGCAATGGCATCGCATGATGCAGAAAAACTGATAAAATATCGCAGCCAACTTTTAATAATGCTTATAGTGTATATTTTTGGTTTAGGCATTTCGATTCCTATTATCACCCCTTTTGTAGGGTGGTGGACACAAGGCAAAATACTTGTAAACATTAAAGACATTATCCCCTTTGTTCTTTTTAATATAGTATTGTCAATCAATTATTATGAGGCCGTAATTTTAAACGCAGCTGAAAAAATAAATATTCAGATACTGTTTAGTTTAATGACATCAATATTATTTATTACCCTTGTTTCTTTCTCAAAGTATTTTTTGATAAAGTCTTATATTATTATTCCAATAATAAATACTTTGATATTAATTCCCAGTTTTTTCATTTATAAGATACATGCGGATAGAATTGTAAATTCATTTCGTAGTGAATGATTAGAATTAAAATATTGATATATGAGTAAGCCGTGAAAATTAAATTACATGCTATAAAAAATAGAATATTCCATTTGATTCCCTTGAGAAGGATTGATTCAACCGTCCATTTTACCGGTAAAAAGTATATTTCCATTGGGAGAAATACCCTTATAAGTCAAAACACTTGGTTAAATGTAAATCAGCGTTACAAAGAGAAGCATATTGTAATTGGGGATTATTGTTTTATTGGAAGGAATAATTTTTTTACATCAGGAGAACTGATACAATTTGATGATTATGTTATAACCAGTGTGAATTGTTGTTTTATTGGTGCTTCTCATGATTATAGTAATCCCCTAATACCTTATTATTTTGCACAAACAACCAATGCAAAAACTATAGAAGTAGGGTTTAATGTTTTTATAGGTGCCAATACAACAGTAATTGGAAATGTAATGATAGAATATGGTTCTGTAATTGGAGCTAACACCTTAATAAAAGACGGAGAATACCCGCCATTTTCATTACTCGTAGGTAATCCTGGGAAAGTGGTAAAACGATATTCGTTTAAAGATAAAGTATGGAAGAAAATTGATAATTGGAATCATGATGATGAAATGTCAATAGTGAAGATAAAAGAATATAAAAAAAGTATTTTGGAACAAAAATTTGAGAGAGGATTGCCATTGAAAGCGATAGGGAAATCAAATGGTAATCTTTTTAAATAGGCAGTGATTATATGAAAGTAATAATAATTGGTTCCAGTGGTTTCATAGGAAGTAATTTGGAAATATACTTATCTGAAAAAGCATATGAGGTATATTCATGTGATATTATAGAGAAAAAATGTAATGCAAAGTTTACGTTATTAGATAAAATTAATCCTGATTATAAATCACTGTTCATGAAGAATAAATTTGATATTTGTATTAATTGTAGTGGGGCAGCAAGTGTTCCATACTCATTTGAAAATACGATTTATGATTTTGAATTAAATTCTTTTAATGTTGTCAAAATATTAGATTCAATAAAAGTTTATAACCCTGAGTGCAAATTTATTAATCTTTCAAGCGCTGCTGTTTATGGGAACCCAATGGTGTTGCCTGTCTCTGAATCGAATGAACTATTACCAATTTCTCCTTATGGATACCATAAAGTTATAGCTGAGAAAATATTGTATGAATATTATAAGCTGTGGAACATAAGGACCTGTTCAGTGAGAATATTTTCAGCTTATGGGAATGGATTAAAGAAACAATTGCTATTTGATATTTCAAAAAAGATTCTTCTGGAAAAGGAAATACATTTATATGGCACCGGAGAAGAATCAAGAGATTTCATACACATAGATGATATATGTCAAGCTATTGATTGTATAATTAAAGGGGATAGTTTTCAATCAACACAAGTTAATATAGCTAATGGGAAACAAATCACCGTTAATGAACTTGTTGAAATATTTAATAAAAACTGGGTGCATAATAAAAATGTTATTTTTGACGGTATTGAGAGAATAGGCGACCCGAATAAATGGATAGCTGATATTACAATACTAAGATCTTATGGATATAGACAAAGTATAAGTATAGAAGATGGTATTAAAAGGTATATCAATTGGATAAAAAACGAAAAATTGGAATAATATATAGTAATGATGATAATTGGATTGGCGGAAAATATTATCTTGACAGTGTAATATCTATATTAAGTAATAGTAATCTATTTGATGTATTTATTCTTAGTAATAAGCGAAAAGTAGATAAATTAAAATTTATAAAATATGAAAATAATATTTTTGATATATTTTTCGAAAAGATAAGTTGGAAATTTAATATTTTAACAAAAATATATTTTAATATTTTTAGAAACAATATGTATTCCAAGTTACAGCATCTTGATGTTATTTTTCCTGCTGAAAGTAATTATTTATTTAATAAATTAGCTGATTCAAAAAAAATATTTTGGATTCCAGATTTTCAAGAAAATTATTACCCGTCTTTCTTTTTGAAAAAAGAAATTACCTCTCGTATAATAATGCAAGTAAATACAGTTTATTCAAAATCAAAACTAATATTATCGAGTAACGCTGTTTATAATGATCTGGTAAGGATTTATCCACATTATACTTGTGATATAGAGATAGTACCTTTCGTTTCATCTATATTTTTAAAGAAAGAAGATATATTACCTTACGAGCAAATAAAGAATAAATATAATATTCAATCTACTTATTTCATTTGTTCTAATCAATTTTGGATTCATAAGAATCATATTGTTGTTATCAAAGCGGTTAGTCTCTTAAAAAAAGAGAATATTAAGGTAATTGTTTATTTTACGGGAAAAGAATATGATCATCGAGATTCCGATTATTCTATGAAATTGAAAAATTTAGTAGCGGAATTAAATTTGAGCGAAAATGTCTTTTTTTTGGGGTTCATACCACGTAATGAGCAATTAACATTAATGCGCTATTCACAAGCGATTATCCAACCTTCTTTATATGAAGGATGGAACACTTCAATTGAAGATGCGAAGTATTTAAGTAAAGAAATAATACTCTCAGATATTGAAGTTCATAAGGAGCAATTGAATGACCGAGGATATTATTTTGACCCTAATAATGCATTTGCTTTATCAGTCATATTAAAGAATTTCCTTATTAAGGAAAATTTGTCTGTTGATTATTCATATAAAAATGCATATTTCGAGTTTACTAGAAAAATTGTAGATATTTTTTCTTAATCTTATGTTAAGATTATGGGAGTAATTAATATTCATTAGTAACATTTGAAATAAATTTTAAAACACATAATGGTAAATTTGATATTTATACAGATTGTTTTATATAATTTTATTTATAAGAAAGTTACAATTGTGTCAAAAAATAATATATGACCACAGATAAATTTATACTTCTGCTTTTAGATAATATTTGGATATATTTTTTATCATTATTATTGATGTTTATTGTTTATTTTCCGTTGATAAAAAAGATAGCGAATTGTTTAATTAATCCTTTATTATTTGCAGTTATAATGCATGTTCTTACAAACACAGTACCAGTGTTTTTATTCTTTACAGGTAGAATCCAAGAATATTATTTTTATTATTTTATCATAGCGGAAATAGTATTCACAATTGGGTTTTTATTATTTTTTTCAAAACCTATTTGCTGCAAATATGTAATTATAAATGATAATAATTATTCGAATATAATTTTTATTTTTTATTTGATTGTATTTGTTGTGAGTACTTTAATCACATATTATATTGAAGGTATACCAGCTTTTAAAGCATCGAGACTTACATTGAAATCTAATTTTACTGGAATATTAAATCGTTTTATTGGTTTTGCAAGTACATATATTACAATATTTGTATTTTATGTATTTAAATATAGGAAAAGAAAAATATTAACGGCTATTGTTTTGCTTCTTGTTGCCATAACAAGTGTTTTGTCCGGTTCAAAAAGTGCAATATTATCATTAATATTTAATTATTACTGCTATTTATATTTCTATGAGAATAAGTCATTTAAAAAGAATAAAGTCATATTATTGTTATCTCCATTTTTTATTATCGCAGCATTAATTGTTATATTCTTACGCTCTAATAGAAACATTCTTGATGCAATAATTTCATTGGCTCAAAGATTTATTGGTAATGGAGACATGTATTGGATAGCATTTGGAGATGATGCAGAGTATTTAGATAAAATCGTTATTAAACATAAGTATTTGTATCCATTAATTGGTTTCCTGTCTCCCTTACATATATTACCATCAAATATCTATGATGACTATATAGGTTTACAATTGTTTCGTATCATACATCCTACTTTAAATAATATTATGGGACCAAATACAGTTGCGCCTTTAATGGGAATTGTTTTATATGGATGGGGTGGAATAATTTTATGTTTTTTAATAGGCCTTTTTACATCTTTTTTAATATTTAAACTTCAAAAGAAAATACCTAAATCGATCACAATGGCTGTAATTTATTCTTATTTATATCAGAATGGAATTAGCTGTTTAACAGATCTAGCTGTGGGATTATCTGGAATTGTAACATTAATACTAAACATTATAATTATATATTTTATTTGTCTATTAATAAATCATAGAGTTAAGTATAGAAAAATAACTCTACGGAATATATATGTTTAAAATATCCATTATTACAGTTACATTAAATTCAGAACTAACATTGGAAAATACAATTCTATCTGTAATTAATCAAAAAGATGTTAATATAGAATATATTATTATTGATGGAAACAGTTCTGATGACACATTGAAAATTATTGAGAAATATAGAGATAGTATAGCCCTTATAATTTCAGAAAGGGATGATGGCATCTATGATGCAATGAATAAAGGAATTAAGTACGCAACAGGTGAATTTTTATTATTTCTTGGGTCTGATGATATTTTAGCAAATGTAAATGTTATTAGTAATGTTAGTAAAAGTATTGATGATTTAAATGCTGTATATTATGGAGACTCATATTTTTTTAAAAGGAATATTTTACATTCAGGGATATTTTGTGAATTAAAACTTTTTAATATAAACATATGTCATCAGTCTATATTTTATCCTAAGTCAATTTATAAAAAAAATATATATAATATAAAATATAAATACCTTGCTGATTATGATTATAATTTGAAAATATATAAAACAACAAGATTTTATTATATTAATATGCTAATAACATTATTTAATGATGAAGGTAGTTGTGATAAAAATATTGACAAATTCTTTTTAAAAGACAAAACGAAGATAATTTTAAATATTTATGGCTTTAATAAAACAATAATATATATTATTACAAGGCCTATATATTTAATTATAAAAAAAATACTTACAAAGATTATAAAATATTTGTGAGTATTATAGGGAATCATGAATAAAAATATTTGCTCTGTGATAACTGTATTTAATCCTGATACTAATAAACTTATGAAAAATATTGATATACAACTTGAATATATTGATCGTATTTACTTGTCTGTTAATTCATGGAAAAATCGGCCATTTATTGATAGTAAAAGAATTACTATAATAGATAATAGGAAAAATATTGGGTTATCAAAAGCAATAAATAAGTGTATAAGGCAGGCTGTTAATGATTGTTTTAATTATACAATCTTGTTTGATCAAGATAGTTATTTAGTAAAGGAAAATTTTGAATTATTATTTAATGAATTCATAGCGGCGGAAAGGATACAAAAAATATCGTGCATTGGGCCATCTTTGAATGTTAGAAATAATTTGATTACTATACCAAGATGGACAAAAGAAAATAAAACAATAAAAATTAATGATGTATTTTCTGTAAAGAACATAATAACGTCAGGCATGCTTCTTAATAATGAATATTTTATCAGTCTTGGTGGATTTGATGAACGTTTTCCTGTTGATTTCTGCGATTTTTTATTTTGTTGGAAGAGTACTTATAATGGGTATCTTGTTTTGCAGAGCACGAATGCTTATATAAAACATGAGATCGGAACCAATAATATTAATATAAAAGGACATACATTACATTTTCATGCACCATACAGAAATTATTTTCTTGTGCGGGATACATTGAATATTTGCCTCCTTGTTAAAGAGACGCCTTTTTTTATTCGGCTTAGGTTTTTATTTTTTTTGCCATTTAGGATGTTACTATTTTTATTTCTGCTTGAAAACAAAAATACTCGTTTAAGAATGTATTGGTATGGCTTGAAGGATTTTTTAATGTTGCAACATGGGTTTGGAAGCATAAAACATATTTTAGATGCTGAGTAAATAAAAATGCCATATAAAGTCCTTTTTGTTTCAAATACAGCTAATTTTTCTAAATTTAACAGACCATTTATGCGTTGGTTTAAATTGCAAGGATGGCAGGTTGATTATATATCAAGTGGAGAAGAAAATATTTTTGATTGTGATAATCAATACACAGTTTGTATAGCGCGAAATCCGTTTAGTATGAAAAATATCAAGGCATATAAAAAATTTAAAGAGATATTAGAAAATGATTATGATATTATTCATTGTCATACTCCAATGGGTGGGTGTTTGTCGCGTCTTGCGGCAAGAAAGAAAAGGGCGATGATTATTTATACAGCTCATGGGTTTCATTTTTTTAAAGGTGCCCCTTTAATAAACTGGTTGCTATACTATCCCATTGAAAAATATTTATCCCGATATACGGATTGTCTTATAACTATTAATCAGGAAGACTATAATTTTGCACGAAAAAAATTTAAGATGTCATAAATTGTTTTATATTGATGGTGTAGGGGTTGACTTTAGTCGATTTCACCCCGTGTCAGAAATAGAGAAATATCAATTACGTAAACAATTAGGTTATAACGCTAAAGATTTTATTATATTGTATATAGCTGAATTTATCCCACGTAAAAATCATATTTATTTATTACGGCAGATTCCAAGGTTACGGGAGTCTGTGCCGAATCTAAAAATTGTTTTTGCTGGTAAGGGTAAGTTATTAGATGCTTGTAAGAAGACGGTTGAAAAATTGGATGCAAAAGAAATTGTTGATTTTTTAGGATATAGAAATGATATAGATATACTTTGCCAAATTGCGGATATTCATATAGCCATAAGCAAGCAGGAAGGACTAGGTGTAAATAATATTGAAGCAATGGCCTCGGGTTTACCAATTATTTGTTCTAAAATACGTGGTCACATAGATGTGGTAACTAATGGTCGAAACGGTTTATTATTTGAATTATTCAACCCAAAGAAGATGGTGAATTCAATAATCACATTATATAGTAATCCTGTATTACGAAAACATATTGCGCAGAATAATGTTTTAGATGCGCAAAAATATTCAATAAATACTGCCATATCTAACATGGCTGAAATTTATCAAAAATTTATGGAAGAAGGTTAATATTTCTTTTATGAAAACAGCCCTTATCACCGGCGTGACTGGACAAGACGGAGCGTATCTATCAGAATTTCTCTTGAAGAAAGGCTATGAGGTCCACGGCATCAAACGCCGTTCCTCCAGCTTCAACACCCAGCGTGTTGACCACCTCTATCAGGACCCCCATGTCAAAAACAAACATTTTATTCTCCATTATGGCGATCTGACCGACACCTCAAACCTGATACGCATTATCCAGCAAGTCCAACCCGATGAAATCTACAACCTGGGCGCCCAAAGCCACGTGCAGGTTTCTTTTGAGGTTCCCGAATATACCGCGGACGATGACGGCATCGGTACCCTCCGCCTTCTTGAGGCAATCCGAATTCTTGGCCTGGAAAAGAAGGTCCGGTTTTATCAGGCTTCGACCTCGGAGTTATACGGCAAGGTCCAGGAAATTCCCCAGAAGGAAACCACCCCCTTCTACCCTCGGAGTCCCTATGCCTGTGCAAAGCTCTACGCCTATTGGATAACCGTCAATTACCGGGAGAGCTACGGGATGCACGCCAGCAACGGCATTCTCTTTAATCATGAAAGCCCCCTTAGGGGGGAAACCTTTGTGACTCGCAAGGTCACCCGCGCCGCTGCCCGCATCAAACTGGGGCTGCAGGACAAGCTCTTTATGGGTAACCTCGACTCCAAGCGGGACTGGGGCTTTGCCGGGGATTATGTGGAGCTCATGTGGCTTATGCTGCAGCAGGAAGAGCCGGATGACTATGTTATGGCAACCGGGGTTACCACAACGGTCCGTGATTTTATCAGCATGGCGTTTAAGGAAGCGGGAATTGTTTTAAAGTGGGAAGGCAAAGGGGTTGATGAAAAGGGTATCAATGCCGCCAATGGCGCGGTAACCGTTGAAATTGATCCCCGTTATTTCCGCCCGGCGGAGGTTGAGCTGCTTATTGGAGATCCTTCCAAGGCAAAGGTAAAGCTCGGCTGGGAACCGAAGGTGCAGCTTCCGGAGTTAGTTAAGATGATGGTAGCAAACGACATTCAATTGGCGGAGCGGGAAGTCCACCTGAAAAAGGGC
>NZ_AEEA01000029.1 GCF_000297095.1 Treponema primitia ZAS-1
ATAGTTTTAGTGCGTTCCCGGTAACCTACCAGGGTCCATAGGGGGATTTATTGATACCTCACGAACGCATCCGGATACCCGTTACTCTTAACCCGTTGTAAAACCGCTCCGCTCTCCCCCACATTAAGGGGTCCAATAAGTAAACGATAAACAAGGCTATTATGGGATCCTCCGGGCTGAACCGTCAACGGATATCTTCTGTTAATACGGGTCACTGCGACTTCAAGGGTATCAGGCTGGGTAAAGGCGCCAATCTGTACGTAGTACTTACCACCTTCCAGCTGGTTGGTTATGGGAACCGAGAAAATCGACCCCTTGGGTAATGACGGCTGTTGAGGAACCACCGAAGCTGTCCGGGGCGCGGAGGCAATTGTTGCCTGAGGGGCAGATCGGGGTGCAGGCCGCTCGTGCGGAGGAATAGGGCCGATGAAAAAGCGCGGGTCCAGATAGGTATCATCCTTGGATGGCTGTGACCCAACAGGCGGTATTTCAGTCCTTGGGGCTATGGTCACCGCACTCTGGGGAGGACGTTCCTCGGCGGGAACGAGGGTAATCACCGGCGGTGGTGGGGGTGGAGGCAGCGCAGTCGGCTTAGAGGCCGGGGCTACCAGTACCAGGGGCGGTGAAGCCGGTTCGGGTGTTGGTACTGCAATCAGGGTGGGTTCAGGATCCGTAGCCGGGGGTACTTCCGGATAGACAACTTCTGCAATGACCGGCGCAGGCTCGACTTCTTCGGGAAGCCAGTTAGGCCTCGCTTCAACACGTACAGACCCATCGGCGGGATAGCTCACCGGTGGAGGGTTATACGTTTCGGGTCTGTTTACAACATCACTGTAAAACCGATCCTCCGGGTTTGCAGATGCAAGATCCCCGGTTCTAGCGGTTCGTACGGTGGAACTGACCACAGCAGGCGTATTAGGCGCGATATTGACCTGATCTTCCGGGTTTCCCGACAATTCGCGATCATCGGTAAAGCGGGAGTAAGCGACAGGATCCGAGGGTTGGGTCATGCGGATACGACCTATGCCCCGGGTTTGTATGCCTATGGCGGTGGCAGCATTCCGGGAAAGCATGGCCAGCAGCCCCGGGGAATCCAGACTGGCGGCTACGATTACTCGAATAGTCCTGCCATTTTCCAGATTGGTTACATCCACCACCGTATTGCGGGGGAAGGAATTGGTTGCCGCATAATAAGCCCCCTCAGGAAACTCTCCCGAAGTAGATACCGCAGCAGAACCCTCCCATACTGAAGCGCCGATAAAAATCAAGGCTGCCATTAAAACGCATAGGCCGATATTGATTTTTTTCATACTATTCCTATCCTTTTTCTCTGTTAATCTTTCAGATGCGCCGCTATAACCCTGGCCGCGCTCATGGCATTGGCCATATCATCCCTATCCGTGGTATGGACCTCAGCTGCGGGAGTATATTCTTGGGAAAATAAAAAACGGTAGGGCTCTGTTTTAAAAAGCCTGATGGAAATACTGCGCGGTTTCGGAAGCTCCATTCCGATCTTAGGCTGGTTTTCATAATCCAGTACCGCCAGGATAAAAAAGTCCGCTCCCCCATCAAGGGCTTCTCCCAGGGATGCCTTTGCCTCGTCGGGAAGGTTTTTCTGAGGCTTTTGCGAGACCCTCAGGATAGGGGTATTACTTACAATATGGCCGGTATCGAAAAATACACCCAAAAGCGCGTCTTCCCAGAGCCTTGAAGACTCTATGGTAGGGGTCTCCTCCCTCAGTCCGGTCTCAATTACCATAAAAGAAACCGTGGCCCCCTGGGCGGAAACGGCTAAGACCACGGCCAAAAATGTAATGATACTAATATTTTTTACAAACATGGTGAACCCCCTTTAACCTATCGGCATAAGCAGCCCTAATCTAAAGCGGCGGAACGGGACTACTGGCTAAAAAACGTATGGCATGATATTCTTTTATTAATGAAGTACTATGCTATTCAGGTAAAAACCAGGGCCGAAGAAAAGTATATCCGGCTTTTTAATGCATTGCACCCGGATATAAGTATAAAAACCTATTTTCCCAAGCGGCAGATTGATATACGGCGTCGGCATAAGATTTCCCAAACCAATACGGGAATATTTCCGGGCTATGTTTTTATTGAAATTGACGAGGAAGAGGATGTTCATACCTACCAATGGGCTTTTCGTACCACCGACGGGTTTTACCGTTTTCTGAAATCCAACCAAAACATCTGCGCCCTCCAGGATAAGGACCTGGAACTGGTGCTTCATTTTATCAAAAACGTTGGTCCCCTGGCAGGAAAATCAAAGGTCTATTTTGATGAAAATTCCCGCATAGTGGTGACCGATGGACCATTAATGGGGCTTGAGGGAAAGATTATAAAGGTCGATAAAAGAAAAGGGCGGGCAAAGATCAAGCTGGACCTGTATGACGATACCTTTGCCATAGACCTGGCTTTCGAGGTGATAGGAACAAAGCGCTGAGTTTCAGAGGGGGGGGATAATATATGGATACACAAAAATCAGGACGTCTGTACATTATCGGAGCGGGGTTTGCCGGTCAAGCCCTGGCAAATGAGATTAAAACAAAGGCTATTTTCGGGGAGGTCGTCGCCTTTCTGGATGACGATCCCGATAACATAGGCCGTAAAATCGATGGCATCCCGGTTCTGGGGCCCATCAAGGATGTAGCCCGGCTCCTGCGGATGAACCCTGCGGACGAAGCTATCATAGCCATGCCCGGGGCTTCCCGGGAATACTTAAAAGAAATCTACGGCATACTCAAACGGGCGGGCTTTATACGTATCCGGATACTTCCGGGTATGTCCCAAAGCGTCGAAGATGATGCCCACCTGATCCAGACCCGTTCCATCGACCCCCAGGATCTGCTTGGCCGTACCCCGGTGGCGGTAAACCTGAAACAGAGCCTGGCCTACCTGCGGGGCAAGCGGGTATTGGTTACCGGTGCGGGGGGGTCCATCGGCAGCGAGCTTTGTCGGCAGCTCCTTTCCGGCGGTGTGTCCCGGCTCTACCTGTTTGGGCATGGCGAAAATTCCATCTACCAGATTGATCGAGAACTAAGGATCCTCCAGGAGGAGGGGGTTGGCGAAAAAACTACCCTTATCCCCATCATCGGGGACCTCAAGGATCGGGAATATATGGACTTTATCCTGGCCCGGCTCAAGGCTGATGTTATCTTCCACGCCGCTGCCTACAAGCATGTGCCCATGATGGAAGAAAATGCCGTGGCTGCCATTGAAAACAATTTTTTCGGTACCGACAATCTGATAAACGCCGCCCGGCATAACGGGGTAAAGCGTTTCGTCCTTATCACCACCGACAAAGCGGTGGACCCCGTTTCGGTCTACGGCGCTTCCAAGTACCTCTGCGAGCGGCTGGTCCTGGAAGCAGCAGCCAAGGCTGCGTCGGAAGCTGAAAAAATAAACTATATGGTGGTACGGTTTGGGAACGTTCTGGGTTCCCGGGGTTCCATCATGCCCCTTTTCCAAAAGCAGATCGAAAAAGGCGGCCCGGTAACCATCACCCATCCGGAGATGCGCCGCTATTTTATGACCATCCCCGAAGCCTGTTCCCTGGTGCTCAAAGCCGGCGGGGTCGGCGAAAGCGGCAAGCTCTACCTCCTGGACATGGGGGAACCGGTGCGGATCCGGGACATGGCGGAACAGATGATACGCTTCTACGGCTTTGAGCCGGAAGAGGACATTAAGATCGAATATATAGGGCTGCGGCCCGGGGAACGGCTGGACGAGGATCTCTGGGGAAAGGATGAAATCCCCCTGGACACCGAATTCAAACGGATACGCCGGGTGGAGCGGAAACGGCCTTCCACGGTTGATCCGGAGGATTTGCTGGAAAAACTTAAGCCCGTAGTCCATTTTGATCCGGAACAAGCGAAACAGTACCGGAACACTGCCCTCCTCCGGGAAATTCTGGAAGATGCCATTCCCAGTCTCATGCCTCTGCGCCTTGCCCAAGGGATCACCGTTAATGGGTACTGAAGGAACCGAAGATATACCCTTTGCCCGTCCCTTTATCGGAAAAGAAGAGGAAGAAGCGGTTCTGAGGGTGCTCCGTTCCGGATGGCTTACCACCGGGAAAGAGGCGCTGGCCTTTGAAAAGGAATTTGAAGAATTCCTTTCTGATAGTCCTTCCAGCAAGTTGCGCTGTTTGGCGGTGAATTCCGCAACTTCCGGTCTCCACCTTGCCCTGGAAGCCTGCGGCGCCGGTCCCGGAGATACGGTACTGGTCCCTTCCTTTACCTTCACCTCCACCGCCGAAGTAGCCCGTTACTTAGGCGCCGAAGTGGTCTTTGTAGATCTTGCTCCCGATTCTTTCCTTATGGACCCGGTTGCTCTGGAGAGAACCTTGGACCGCTTGTCCCGCGGCTTGCCCGCATACGGTGGACTAAAGTCCGCTGGACAAAAATCCGACGGCCGTGGTGATTTTGGCCCCACGGGAAAGCCCCGGGCGGTGATCCCAGTCCACTACGGCGGCCTCTCCTGCGATATGAAGGCCATCATGGAAATTGCCCATCGCTATGGCGTTAAGGTAATTGAAGACGCCGCCCACGCGTTTCCTTCAAGATTGAAGGACGGACGTTTCGCGGGAACCCTGGCCGATGCCGGGGTCTTTTCGTTTTACGCCACGAAGACTATCACCACCGGCGAGGGGGGAATGGTGGCAACCCGGGACCAGGCCATCGCAGACCGGATTGCCATAATGCGTTCCCACGGCATAGACCGGGCGGTGTGGAATCGCTATACGGACCGGAAAGCCTCCTGGTATTACGAGGTGGTGGAACCGGGGTTTAAGTATAACCTGCCGGACCTTCTGGCCGCCCTGGGAAGGGTTCAGCTAAAACGTGCCTGGCGTCTTTTGGAAGAACGGCGGCAAATAGCCGCCCGGTACAACGCCGCCTTTGCCGCTGACAACCGCTTTATCCTACCCCCAACGGGAGACGAAAATGCCTGGCATCTCTACCCACTGCGCGTAAACCTTGCAAATTTTGGCCTTTCAAGGGATACTATGATTGAAAAACTTCAGGATAGGGGTATCGGCGTTTCGGTACATTTTATTCCCCTGCATATTATGCCTTATTACAAAAAACGGCATAATCTTCTTCCGGAGGATTTTCCCGAATCGTTAAAACGGTTTAAGGGGATCGTATCTCTTCCCATTTGGCCCGGGATGGAGCAGGAGCAGATTGAAAGGGTCATCACCGGGGTTAAACAGGAGAACAGGACAGAATTTTGAAGGAAAGGCCAGGATTTGTTTCAGATATTTCGATCCGGGGAACTCTGTACGGGTTAACCATCCGTTCAACGGTTTCCAAGGGCAGGCTTAATTCCATTGATTGTCCCCGTATGCCCGCTTCGTATACCCTGATCCGGGCGGAGGACATTCCCGGAAAAAATCAGCTTTTTGACTTTGCCGTTCCGGTTTTGGCAAGGGATGAACTTTCTTATTTCGGCCAGCCCGTAGCCATCCTGGTAGGCCCCGACGAATCGCGGCTGGAAGAATTTGCGGCCCAATGCCGTATCCAGGCGGAAGAAGAATTGCCGGTTTTTTCCCTCAATTCCCTTAAGGATGAAGATCTCTTTGCCCGACGGGAAATAATAATAGGCGACAGCGATACTATCATGGGAGAATCCAAATCCATAATAAGCGGTATCTATAGAACCGGCATACAGGAGCATTGGTATTCTGAACCCGTTGGGGCCATCGCGGTGTATTCAGAACAACTGTTGATCCATACGGCAACCCAATGGCCCTTTCATGTCCGTAATTCAATAGCCCAGGTATTAAAAATTGATCCCCGAACAGTTACGGTAGAACCGGTGGGCGGCGGAATCCCCATGGACGGAAAACTGTGGTACCCCTCCCTGGTGTCCTGCCATGCCGCCCTGGGGAGTTGGCTCACAAAAAAACCGGTACGGATCCTGTTGACCCGGGAGGATGATTTCCGGTATTCCCCAAAGCGGAACGGAACCGAAATCCGTATTTCCAGCGCCCTGGATGAACAGGGACGCCTGCTGGCCACCCAAATCCATGCTATTGCGGACATGGGCGCCCAGGGTGTCTTTACCGATGAGATTCTGGACCGGGTCTGTCTGGGCGCATTGGGAGGCTATAAACACCGGAATGTAAAAATCACCGGTTCCGCTGTTAAAACCAACGTTCCTCCCGGGGGACCCTTTTCGGGGTTCGGTCTTGCCCAGGGCTTTTTCGCCATGGAGCGGCATATTTCCCGCATCGCCGATACCCTTAAGCAGGATCCGGCGGAATGGCGAAAGAATAACTCATTTAGCCATCAAAAAAACTTGATCATAGGCGCCCCCATTAAGGATCCAATTCCCCTTGATGCGCTGCTGGATACCGCCGCAGCCATGAGTGACTATCACCGTAAATGGGCCTCCTATGAGCTGCTCCGGGATCGCCGCCGATCAGACAGAGCAGGGGATCGCCCGGATGTTTCGCGAAGTCCGACAGAAACTTTCCGGGGTATTGGTATATCCTGCGCCTATCAGGGCAGCGGCCTTCTGTATAACAGCGGTGATAAGGCAAGTTACGCGGTGGATGCTACCCTGGATAAGGACGGTGTCCTGGAGATCAGAACCAGTATAAGCCCTTCCAACGATGATGCGTTTGATCTCTGGAGGAATATTGCTGCGGAAAGTCTATCCCTGGAGCCCGCTGCGGTCCGCATTGTTTTTGGATCCACCGATGACACCCCCGATTCAGGGCCGGATACCCTTTCCCGAAACATAAGCATCCTCACAAAACTGGTGGAAAAGGCCTGCGGGGATATCCGGAAGCAGCGTTTTCGGGACCCCCTGCCCATAACGGTACACCGAGCCTATCGCCCCACAAAGGCTCCGAACTGGGAGGGTAAAATATTTGATGCCCAATCCCTGTCCCTGCTCAGCTTGGGAGCGGCGGTGGTGGAAGTAGAAGTGGATCCCTTTGAGTATACCCCGAAGATCCGCGGCGCCTGGCTTGGGGTTGATGCAGGAAAGATACTTTCGGAAATCCGGGCCCGGCGTTCCCTGAAATTTTCGATTATCCAAGCCCTGGGCTGGGCTTCCCGGGAACAGCTTTCCTACGTGGACGGCCAAATACCCCTGCGGCATATCTATGATTACGATATCCCCAGCCCCCAGGATATTCCCCATATTCAGATAGATTTTATATGGAATGATACGGTAAAGCCCAAGGGCATTGGAGAATTGCCCTATAGCTGTATCCCCGCAGCCTATGTGCAGGCGGTATCCCAGGCTATGGACTATCCCTTTGAAAAAATTCCCATCACCGCCCGGGATGTATGGGAAGCGCTTAAGCTAAAAAAACGGGAGGGTGAGGCATGACCCTGGGATTTATCCTTAACGGTGAAGACGTGGTGGTAAAGGCCGATGCGGATCGCCGGCTTATCGACATTCTGCGGAACCATTTCAAGCTCCTCGGGGCCAAAGAAGGCTGTTTAAGCGGAGTCTGCGGGTCCTGCTCGGTGATATTTAACGGCAAGGTGGTTCCTTCCTGCCTCATACCCGCCTTCCGGATCCGGGGAAGCGAAATCATCACCATAGAGGGATTCTCCCAGACCGATGAATACCAGGATATTAAAGAGGGTTTTTCCCGGTCCGGGGTGGAAAACTGCGGGTATTGTGACGCAGGAAAGATACTCGCCGTGGAAACCCTGTTGGAGGGAAATCTCCGGCCCACCAGGGATGAGATTTTGGCGGCCTTCAAGGGCATTAAGTGCCGTTGTACCGAACCTGATAGTTTGATAGAGGGTGTGTTAGCCACCTGCGATATCCGGCAGCGGAGGTTATATGGACGCTCTGCATAACCAGGTATTTTTCCCCTCCTCCCTGCCTGAACTGTTCTCCGCCTGGACCCGGTTCCCCGACGCTGTCCCCTTTGCCGGCGGCGCCGAACTGTTGCGAAACCAGGGTAAACAGATCCTCAGTCTCCCCCGGAATATCCTTGCCCTGGAACAGTTGGACGAACTTCACCGGATTACCCGGACCGAGCGGTACCTGGAAATCGGCGCCATGGTTAAGATCAGCGAGATCATCCGCCTTGGGAAGACAGTTCCGGAAGCCTTTACCCAAAGCCTCTTAAGTATAGCCAGTCCACAGGTACGAAACCTCATAACCATAGGCGGCAATATCTGCAACCCCTTCCGCCGCCTGGACGCCGCCGCTCCCCTGGTTGCCCTGGATGCCCGGTATGAGCTGCGGACCGCCGACGAAATCCGCTGGGTTTCCGCTTCCCGGTTTTCCACGCTTCCCGGTCCATTGGCCCTTAACCCCCAGGAACTGCTCACCCGGATACGCATACCCCTGGAACAATGGCAATATTCGTTGTACAAGAAATTCTCCGACCAGTACCCGGTGGACGAATCCGGGGGCGGCGCGGTATTTATGGCCCGGATACAGAAAAATATTCTTACGGATCTGCGTATGGTATTTGCCGGACAGATTGTGCTGCGGGATAAAAACAGCGAAACCGTCCTTGTGGGGAAGCAGCTCCCCCTGGATCGCCGGGATGCGGTACATTTTTCGGAACTCTGGAAGACTTTTCTTTCGGCGGTGGAGATCCCGGGTTTCATGCTCCGGGCGAAGCTCTTTAATTTTGTTGAATCCTGCATTTTAAGCCTTTCTGATTAGGTCTTTTCTATTGAAATTCCTATACCGCCATGCTATATTGTTCACGAACTGAACAAACATGCGGTATCATAGAACGTGTTTCGGCCGTCTATGCTCTGTCGAGTGTGTCAAACCTCGTTTTATGAATTTTTCCGGAATTTTATCCGGAAGAGGCCTTTTTTTACCCTAATTTCGAGTCTGCTATGAATAACGATCCCTTGGATACAGAGTACGTCATTCTCGAAAAGGTATACGATTCCTCGGAAAGTCGGTTACCCCTGCGCCAGCGGGATCTGGCCCAGTTGGCGGGAACATCCCTGGGGATGACTAATTCTATCCTCAAACGGCTGGCCCATAAGGGGTGGATTACCATAAAAAAACTCAACAGCCGAAATATTCAGTACGCCGTAACTCTGGAGGGGATGAACGAGATAATTCGCCGCAGTTACGGGTATTTTAAACGGACCATAGGGAATGTGTTTTTTTATAAGGATAGGATCGATGATGCGATTTTCGGAGCAAAACGGAAGAATATTACCGCGGTACTCCTTGTAGGGGTGAGCGATCTTGATTTCATCGTGGAACATTCCTGCCACTACCACGGCCTGAGTTTCCTTAAAACCGTGGATGAAAATACTGCCCGGGACCTTCTGGGAAAAAATATTCTGACGGTATATGCCGAAACCATCCCCGTAACCCAGATCCAGCCAAAAAAGAATGTTCTCTTTCTTTCCCGGATGGTAATTGAGAAAACCGCTAAACCCGCTTTGGTCTAGAACAACTTAGGAAGGTTTATACGAAGAAACAGGGTGATTACAGTTTTACCTTTGGCCAAGAGCTTTCACGGGTACATATATTGGAACAGCTCCCTTCGCTGGCGACCATCCTTGAGGATGCCGGAGCTGCCCTTTCCCGGGGCGTTCTTCTGGTATGCGATACCAATACGGAGTACATAGCAAAAAAAATCCTGGGTTCCCAGGATCGTCCCCTTTGTGTTCTTGAGAGCGGTGAAACCCGAAAAGGCTGGGCATCGGTTGAACACATCATCACTGCGGCGAAGGGCGCCGGGCTTGGACGGGACGGGCTTTTTATCGGTATAGGCGGCGGCGTCGTCACGGACATGACTTCCTTTGCAGCTTCGGTGTATATGCGGGGCGCCCGGCTTTGCCTTATTTCCACCACCCTCCTTGGAATGGTAGACGCCGCAGTAGGTGGGAAGACCGGGTTTGACCTTTTAGGTATAAAAAATCTGGTGGGGACTTTTTTCCCCGCCTCCCATATTTATATGCCCCTGGATGCGTTAAAAACACTGCCCCCCAGGGAATGGAAATCCGGTATGGCGGAACTGATAAAGACCGCCGTGTTGGATTCCGCTATTTGCGACGCAGTTCCCCGCGTAGAAACCGGGGAAACACAGGTTTCCCTGGATAAACTTAAAGCATTGGGACCCTTCAGTGTTACTAACGGCGTTCCTTCCACCCTTGGGGAACTGATCGAACGGGCAGTTCTGGTCAAGGGCCGGATCGTGGAAGCGGATCCAAAAGAGCAGGGTACAGAGCGGGCGCTTCTCAACCTTGGCCATACGTTTGGTCATGCCCTGGAAGCGGCCGCCGGGTTAGGAAATCTTTCCCACGGCGAAGCAGTAGCCTGGGGCATGGTCCGTGCCTGCGAACTGGGGCTGGTCTTAGGAATAACCCCGGAAAGCCGGGCCCGGAAAATTACGGAGATCATCGCCGCTTACGATTATGAAACTACCGCTCCCCATCCGTCAATGACGGATGCCGCACTTTTCATGCAGGCCCTTGCGGGGGATAAAAAAAGAAAGCCGGTAAACTTACCTTTGTTGTTCCCGATGCACAGCGGGCGGTCTTGGTTTCTGCGGATATAATAGAGCCAAAATTTATAGAACAAATAATCAAAGGAAAATTACAACAATGATCAGCAAAACTCCTTCTTTGGTTTTTTTAGCATTTCTCAGTATCCTTGCATGGATGCCTCTCTTCGCCCAGGAAGTCTCTTTGGATCACTCCGACAAACTGTCGGCCGACAGTTTTTCGGACAGCGATTTGCCGGACGGTGATCTGTTCCGGGAGTCATCCCCCGATCCGCAGCAAGACTACGCAATGATACTGGAAGAGACGGTATACTTCATACAGAAAATTGATTTTAATATCAACGGCCACACCCGCCCCTTCGCTCTTATGGATAAGGTGGATTTGAAAGTCGGGGAACGTCTGCACGGACAGCGGGCTCTGGAAACTTACATACGGCGTAAGACCCAGATTTTGCGGAACCAGCGGGTATTGGAAGCGGATCAATCCCGAATTGAGTATACCATCGGCGAAGCCGGGGCAGATGGATTGGTTCCGGTGGATCTCGCGGTCTATACTGCGGATACTTGGAATTTCATTATCCTCCCTGAACCTAAATACGATTCCAACACCGGTCTTTCTCTTACTTTAAAAGCCAGGGACTATAACTTTTTGGGAACCATGAGCCCCCTGGCAATCGATCTGGGATATAAATTGGAGAATAGTAAAAACTCCGTTTTTATGGATATCGATTCGGATACCCCCTTCCAATTATTCGGCTATACATGGAATTTTAATTTTGATAATAGTTTTAGATATACCGAAACCGATCCCTTCTACTATAAAAATACCACAGGTATTTCCCTTGAACTGCCATCCTTGATAAACAGTACCTTTACCTTTGGACTAAACCAGGCCTTTATTCTCAATGAAGAGATCAGTGATGATGAAAAGCATAGAACCGGTACCGATGATGATTTTTTCCCCGATACTTGGTTTATGTCCAGTGAAGCCTATGTGCAATGGGAGATACCCACAGGGATTGAGGTTGGTGATTTTGGGAATCTGACCTATACGCCTAAAATTACGGAGAAAATCAATTACCGCCCCGGCGGGGATATTGGTGAATACCGGGAAGGTCCGGCTACCATCTTTAGTCAAAGTTTTGGTTTTGGGCAGATTAACTGGAACGGAAATTATCGATCGGGTACCAATATCAGTTTAGAAAACGAAAACGAATTCAATAATTATTCTTCAAAATGGGACATCGACCTGAAATTTACCGCCATAGGGCACTTTAAGATAAGCTCATTCTTTGGCATTTCCAGCCGGCTTCAGTACCGGCAGTATTTTAACAATCCCAACATTGAAGCCGGAGATGTCCTGCGGGGCATGATAAATGATTCCCTCCAGGCCGACGCTATGCTTTCCTTAAACATGGAATTCCCCCTGAGGGTACTCCAGTTCCTCCCCTCCCAGTGGTTTGGATATCGGGCTCTTCGGCCGTTCAATTTTGAACTACACTTTGCGCCATTTATTGATTTAGCTTTGTTACGGGGAGAAGATACCCATGGTGAAACCTACTCTTTTAAGGAAATTATTCCTACCGGTGGTTTTGAATTTATCGCCTATCCCCTTTCATGGCGCAGTTTTTATATACGGGGCAGTTTAGGGTGGAATTTGCAGAAACTATTCCAAAATAAAAATTTCCCAGCTGGAGATTTTCGGGAAATATACATTGGCGTAGGACATTTCTTCTAAGATATTTCAAAGGAATAAAGAATGGTAAGTATTACGGTTATCGGTACCGGCTATGTGGGATTAGTTTCCGGCGCCTGTCTTGCGGATTTTGGAAATACCGTTACCTGTGTGGACAATAACCCGGAAAAGATCGAAGCCCTCAAAGGGGGCAAAATCCCCATCTATGAACCAGGGTTGGATATAGTGGTGGATAGAAATACTAAGGCCGGCAGACTGATGTTTACCACGGACCTTGCAGGTTCGGTTAAAAAAAACAGCGTAGCATTTATCGCCGTGGGGACCCCCCCGGCGGACAATGGCAGCGCCGACCTCCGTTTTGTGGAACAGGTTGCCCGTGAGATTGGCGCTGCCATGGATAGTTATCTCGTGGTGGTGGATAAGAGTACGGTCCCCATAGGAACGGCCCATAAGGTTTCCCTCTGGATAAAAGAGGAACTTGCCAAACGGGATCTGGATATTCCCTTCGACGTGGTTTCCAATCCCGAATTCCTCCGGGAAGGTTCGGCGGTTCAGGATTTTACCCATCCGGATCGGGTTGTTATTGGTAGTGACAGTGATAGCGCCCGGAAAATAATGAAAGACATTTACCGTTCCCTGTATCTTAATGATACTCCCTACATAGAGACAAACCTGGAATCGGCGGAAATGATCAAATACGCCTCCAATGCATTTTTAGCCTTAAAAATTACCTTCATCAATGAAATAGCAAACCTGTGTGAAAAGGTCGGGGCCAATGTGCAGGATGTGGCCAAGGCGGTGGGACGGGACGGCCGGATAGGTTCCAAGTTTCTCCACCCCGGTCCCGGTTACGGAGGTTCCTGTTTTCCTAAGGATACCCAGGCCATGGCCAAGATAGGCCGGGATTTTGATTCCCCCCTTTCTTTAGTGGAAACCACCATAGCAGCCAATGAACGGCAGCGGCTCAAAATGACGGATAAGATCGAGGCCGGTTTTGGTGGACCCGGTTCCCTGGTGGGTAAAACCATCGCCATCCTTGGGATGGCCTTCAAGCAGGATACGGATGATATGCGGGATTCGCCGGCCATCACTATCTGTGAAGGGCTGGTAAAGCGCGGCGCCAAACTTCGGGTCTGGGACCCGGGGGCCATGAAAGAGGCAGCATGGCGTCTTGATGCGATAAAGGGCAGTATCTTCTTTGCCAAGGGGGAATACGATGCAATTGAAGGCGCCGGCGCATTGGTAATCCTTACTCCCTGGAATCAATTCAGAAATCTTGATTTAGTTAAAATAAAAGAATTACTCACCCTCCCCCTCTTTTTCGATCTCCGAAATATCTACAAGCGGGAAGAAGTTGAAGAAGCGGGTCTGCAGTACTTTTCTGTGGGGAGATAGGAATTATGAAGACCATCTATTTGGGCATGACCGGGGATATCATTCATCCGGGGATCATCAACATCATTCAGGAAGCGGAAAAACACGGTGAAGTCCTGGTGGGACTCCTCACCGATTCTGCTATCGCTGCCCATAAAAGACTCCCCTATCTTAGCTACGATCAGCGAAAGGCGGTGGTGGAAAATATCAAAGGCGTGGCCCGGGTGGTGTCCCAGGAAGAGTGGAGTTACGTACCGAACCTGAAAAAGTACAAGCCCGACTT
The DNA here is from genome assembly GCF_000297095.1 of Treponema primitia ZAS-1. Taxonomy (NCBI): domain Bacteria; kingdom Pseudomonadati; phylum Spirochaetota; class Spirochaetia; order Treponematales; family Treponemataceae; genus Treponema; species Treponema primitia. The sequence goes on from NZ_AEEA01000029.1 coordinate 13,837, forward strand.
CATCATCCACGGTGATGACTGGAAAACCGGTCCCTTAAGCAGGATACGGGAAGAGGTTTACGCGGTCATGGCGGAACAGGGGGGAGCGGTAATAGAAATCCCCTATACCAAGGGAATCAATTCCACCGCCATAAACGAAGCCCAGCGTTCTATCGGTACCACCCCGGATATCCGGCTTAAAGCCCTAAGACGACTCATTGATGTTAAGCCCGTGGTGCGTATCATGGAAGCCCATTCCGGGCTTTCGGGGCTTATCATAGAAAATTTGGAAATAGGCAAGGATGACGGCAAGCACAGCTTTGACGGCATGTGGTCATCCAGCCTCACCGATTCTACCAGCAAGGGTAAGCCCGATATCGAAGCGGTGGACCTTACCACCCGGCTTCAGGATCTAACCAATATCCTGGAATGCACCACCAAACCGATTATTTTTGATGGAGACACCGGGGGCAAACCGGAACACTTCGTGTTTACCGTACGGACCCTGGAACGGAACGGGGTTTCCGCGGTGATCATCGAAGATAAGGTGGGGCTTAAAAAAAATTCCCTCTTCGGTACCGATGTAAACCAAGAGCTGGCTTCTATCCCCGAGTTCTGCGAAAAGATAGGCGCCGGTAAGCGGGCCCAGGTAACCCGGGACTTTATGATTATCGCCCGTCTGGAAAGCCTTATCGCAGGTTTTCCGGTGTCCGATGCCCTTGAACGGGCCGCAGCCTATGTTAAGGCCGGCGCGGACGGCATCATGATCCACAGTAAGGAAAAAAACGGCGAGGACATCAAAGAATTCTGCGAAATATTCCACAAAGAATATTCCCAAGTACCTATAATTTTAGTACCTACCACATATAACCGGTTCACCGAAAAGGAACTGGCCTCCTGGGGCGCCAAAGTCATTATCTACGCGAACCATATGCTCCGTTCCTCCTATCCGGCCATGATGAATACCGCCAGGGTCATCCTGGAAAACGAACGATCCCTGGAAGCGGATTCCCTCTGTATGCCCATCAAAGAAATCCTGGAATTAATTCCCGGAACAAAATAGGTTTGATAGTAAAACTATGATTGAAGTAAAACTATTTTACGATTTGCTCACCAAAGGGGGAACCGGTTTTTTTACCGGTGTCCCCGATTCTCTCCTAAAAAGTTTCTGTGCCTATGTTACGGATCACGCCGGTGAAGCAAACCACATCATCGCCGTAAACGAAGGCGCCGCAGTATCCCTGGCATCGGGCTACCATCTTGCCACAGGGAAAATTCCCCTGGTATATATGCAGAATTCCGGAATCGGTAACGCCGTGAACCCTCTGCTTTCCCTGGCGGACGCCGATGTGTATAAAATCCCCATGCTTCTGGTGATCGGCTGGCGGGGGGAACCATCGGGGGTTAAGGATGAACCACAGCATGCAAAACAGGGCAAGGTTACCTTATCCATCCTTGAAGCCATGGGCATCCCCTATTTTGTTCTTTCTGAAAATGAGGACGAATTCCGCCACCAGCTGAACGAATGTTTCAATTCGATAAACGAAAAAAATACCCCCCATGCCCTGGTGATCCGCAAGGATACCTTTGCCCCCTATGCTTTGCAAAAAAAAGAGCCGGATCAAGGCGAACTAAGCCGTGAAGAGGCGATAGAAACGGTAATCCGTTCTTCTGATCCTGAGGAGATTTACTTCTCCACTACCGGTATGGCTTCCCGGGAGCTTTACGAAATTCGGGAACGACTTGGCCAGGGACACGAGAAAGACTTTCTAACCGTGGGTTCCATGGGGCACGCTTCCCAGATAGCCCTTGGGGTAGCTTTGCAAAAACCGGATTTTTCCGTTACGGTTCTTGACGGGGACGGCGCCCTGCTCATGCACATGGGGGCTTTGGCGACCATTGGAAACCGGAAACCATCTAATTTCCGTCACATTATTCTGAACAACGGCGCCCACGATTCTGTTGGAGGACAGCCTACCCTTGGTTTAAAGATAGATATTCCCGGAATTGCCCGTTCCTGCGGATATTCCGAAGCCCGTACCGTAAGAAGCGCAGAAGAACTGCGGACTGCTTTGAAAGAAAAAAAACAGGGTCCTGTCCTTATAGAAATCCGTATCCGCAAAGGCGCAAGGAAGGACCTAGGCCGGCCAAAATCAAGCCCGGTGGAGAATAAACAGGCATTGATGAAATCCCTGGATAATAATTCGTAATACAACTGTAATACAATAAGAGGACCAGTAATGATAAAACAAGCAGTGATTATGGCCGGTGGTTTAGGGACACGGCTTAAGGATAAAACAGCCGCAATGCCCAAGGGGTTCATCGAAATAGGCGGCATCGCTATGGTTGAGTGGTCGGTGCAAAAACTCTTTGCCGCAGGCATTGAGGAAGTGATCATCGGTACCGGCCATTGCAGCGAATGGTATGAACGCTTAGCCAAACAGTATCCCTGCATCACCCTCCTAAAAAATGATCGTTACGCCGCGACCGGCAGCATGGGTACCCTCGCTTGCTGTGTTCCAGCGGTAAAGGGTGACTTCCTCCTCCTGGAGTCGGATCTAATCTACGACTCCGCGGGGCTTGCGGTGTTGATCAATGAGACTCATCAAAACGTACTTCTGGCTTCGGGCCCTACCAATTCCGGTGATGAGGTATATTTGGAGGCGGACCAGAACGGAAACCTTACGAAACATTCCAAGAACCGCGCCGTCATTGGAGAGCCGGCGGGTGAACTGGTAGGAATTACCCGGCTTACCAAGGATACCCTGGATAAAATGGCAGCATACATGACGGCCCATCTTGGCGATGAACCAAAGATGGAATACGAAACCGCCATGGCTGCCGTATCCCAGTCTGCCGAGAGCAACAGAATCTATATCCGCAAAATTGAGTATTACCTTTGGCGAGAGGTTGATGATGAAAACCACCTTGCCATGGCGGTAAATAGTATCTATCCCCGTATAAAGGAAGCGGAAAGCCTTCGTTCTGTGCGGCGGGAAGTTCTGTTAAATCCCGGCCCGGCCACCACCAGCGACAGTGTAAAATATGCCCAGGTCTGCGCCGATATCTGTCCCCGGGAACAGGAGTTTGGGGATGTGATGGAATGGATCTGCAGGGAACTTTCCCTAATGGCCGGTAAACCGGACCGCGTAGAGACCGTAATTTTTGGCGGTTCCGGAACCGCCGCCGACGAAGTGATGATTTCCTCCTGTGTTCCCGATACGGGGAAACTTCTTATTATTGATAATGGCGCCTACGGCAGCCGGTTTGCTAAAATAGCCGGAGTTTACAAACTCAACTTTGAAATTTTTAAGAGCAGCGGTTTTTTGCCCCTTGATACGGATGCGGTTAAGACAAAACTTCTGGAAGAAAAGTTTACCCATTTCGCCATTGTTTACCATGAAACTACAACAGGGCTTCTTAACCCTGTTCCAGAACTTTGTAAGTTCTGCCATGAACACAGCATCACTACCATTGTAGATGCCGTGAGCGCCTTCGCAGCTATACCCATAGATATGGACAGGGACAATATTGATTTTATGGCATCCACTTCAAATAAAAACATCCAAGGTATGGCCGGTGTAGCCTTTGTATTCTGCCGCAAGGAAGCCCTGGAGGCGACAAAAAACTATCCCATGCGAAATTATTATCTTAATCTCTGGGATCAGTATCAAAACTTCAAGAAAACTAAACAGACCCGGTTTACCCCGCCAGTTCAGGCCCTCTATGCACTCCGTCAGGCTATCATTGAAACTAAGCTGGAAACCATAGAAGGGCGTTACGCCCGTTATTCCGCCTGCTGGGACCATCTGGTGCGGGGTGTAAAAAAGCTGGACCTCAAGATGCTCGTTGCTGAGGAAGCTCAATCAAAGCTAATCACCGCCATCATCGATCCCCCCTCCCCCGCCTATAGTTTCGAGACCCTCCACGATCTTTCCCGCAGTTATGGCTTTACCATTTATCCCGGGAAGTTATCGGACGCCAATACTTTCCGCATTGCCAATATCGGCGATATTAAGCCGGAAGAGATGGCCCGGTTTGTTACGGTTCTTGAAGAATATATTGGGACATTAGGATAAATTGTAATGAAATTTGGATTAATCCTTTCGTTTTTCAACAAACGTGAAAAAAATCAGCTGATATTAGTTCTTTTTGCTATGCTCATCATGGGTTTCATCGAATTAATTGGGGTTGGTTCAATCGGACCTTTTATTTCTGTAATATCAAATCCGGGGATAATACATTCAAATATTTATTTAAATAAGATTTATGAAATTTTTAACTTTTCCTCCGATACCGATTTTATCATTGCCTCCGGTGTTGTAGTTATTATTATCTTAGCGCTTAGTAATTTATTCCTTTCATGCATTAATTTTTTGATTTATTTCTATTCTGCTAAAAGACGGCATTCAATTGCCATGCGGCTTTTTGAAAAATATTTGCGGCAACCCTATTTATTCTATTTAAATATAAACACATCTGATTTATCAAAAAACATTCTCAATGAAGTTGGAACGTTTGTTAATTACATACTCATTGCGTTTCTACAAATTATTTCCAATTCTATAATTTCCCTGGCTATAATTATTCTACTAGTAATAGTTAATCCGGTTTTGGCATTATTGGTTAGTTTAACGCTTGGATCTTTATATATTATAATTTATTCAATCGTAAGAAAATATTTAGCAAAAAAAGGAAAAGAGCGGACGTTACAGCACAGTTTAAAGTATAAATATATAAGTGAGACCTTTGGAGGAATTAAGGATATAAAAATTCTTGGTAAAGAAAAAGTATTTCTAAAATTTTTTGAAGGACCTTCAAGAAAATTTGCAATGAATGATGCCACAAGTGATGTTGTTAATGATCTTCCAAAATACCTGCTTGAAACAATTGCTATGGGTGGAATTGTTGCTGTAATTATTATGATGATAAATTCCGGATTAAGAATTGACGTATTTCTTCCTGTATTAACCGTATATGCCTTTGGCGCATATCGACTTTTGCCATCACTACAAAAGATATTTAGGGCTATTGCCAGTATTAAATATTACTTTCCAATAACCGAAATACTCCATAAGGATCTTACCGAACTTCCTGCAGGCAATGATTTAGCAGATGGCATTTCAAAAATGAATATATCTAAGTATATAAAACTTGAGGACATATCCTTTTCGTATCCTAATACACAAAAAGATATAATTAAAAAACAAAATATAACTATTGAATCCAATACTTCTATTGCCTTAGTCGGTTCCACAGGTTGTGGAAAAACAACCTTGGTCGATATTATTTTAGGATTATTAGAACCCCAAGAAGGCAAGCTTTATATTGATAATACAGAGATTGTCGATTCTAATAGAAAGAATTGGCAAATGAATTTAGGCTATGTTCCCCAGTCAATATACTTAACCGATGATACTATTCGTAATAATATTGCCTTTGGTATTGCCTTTGAAAAAATAAATGAGGATGCGGTAATTAAAGCTGCCCAATTATCCAATATTCATGAATTTATCGCTAACGAGCTGCCAGATGGATATAATACTGTTATCGGTGAACGTGGTATACGGCTATCCGGTGGACAGCGTCAACGTATCGGTATTGCCCGGGCTGTTTATCATGACCCTTCGGTGATTATTCTGGACGAAGCCACAAGTGCACTGGATAGTGTAACAGAAAATGCAATTATGGATGCCATTAAGAATTTAAGCCACAAAAAAACCATTATCATGATTGCCCATCGCATTACTACAGTAAAAAATTGTGATGTGATATATTTCATGGAAAAGGGCATAATCGTGGATCATGGAAGTTATAATGAATTATATCAAAGAAACAGCAGCTTTAGGAAAATGGCGGATGGAGGATCTAAGTGATAAATAATAAAAAGAAATGTGTGTTTTTTGCAAGTTTATTTATTACTATTTATAGCGCTTATATGCCAGCACAGGAAATTTTACTTTCCGATAACGAAAAATATTATGATTTCCTTGCCTTACAGGGTTTAACGGAACGGTCCTATCTTAATTATCGAACCTTATCAGATTCGGTATGGGAAATCAACGAAGACGCCTTACACCCCTGGCAGGGTTTAAATCTCGGTAAACAGCATGAAATATTTAAAAACACCTATATGCGCATATATGGCCCGGAAATTTTTACCTCCTACAACACAACTAATCCCTATGGACAAAATGACAGTACCCTTTGGCAGGGAAAGGGGTTCAATACTAGTTTAAGTGCCGGTGGTCGGTTTGAGTTGTATGGGTTAGAGTTAACCCTCAAACCTGAATTTGCGTTTTCGCAAAATCAACCATTTGATTTAGTTCCCTCCGCATATTCTGATGGCGAAGCCGCCAAATACGGTTATTATGGTTTAACCTCAATTGATGCGCCACAACGTTTTGGCGACGATCCTTATTATGAATTTAGTTTCGGGGATTCTGAAATCAGGTATTCATGGAAAACTTTAACCATAGGTTTTGGTACCCAAAATATTTGGCTTGGCCCGGCGATAATTAACCCTATTATTTTATCTAATAATGCTCCGCCCTGGCCAAAACTTGATATTGGCCTTAGAAAGCAGCCTATAACGATTCCAAAATTAAATTGGTACATAGGAGATATAGAAGCCCGCACATGGTGGGGATACCTCTCCGAGTCGGATTTTTTTGACTCAAACTCCTCTAATGATCACAATCTAATAACAGGTCTTTCATTAGCCTACGCGCCGCCTTCTTTCTTAAAAGGCTTTACCATAGGCGTTAACCGGATCATGCTTTCCAAGTGGGACGATTTTGACACTACCGGAATCTTTACGCTATTAGTACCTTTTATGCAAACATCCGCAGGAGAAGATGAGCGGGATCAAAGGGCTTCCCTTGTTTTAGATTATATATTTCCAACTGTTGGTTTTGAAGTTTATTTTGAATGGGCAAGAAATGACTTTGGCACAAATTCACGGTTAATCAGAAATCCCTACCATACCGAAGCATATACTGTTGGCGCTCGAAAGAATTTTATCTTTAATGCTGCGCTGCAGGGAGAATTGCTGCTGGAAATCACAGATATTGAATCATCCAGAGAATATGAATTCATGGGAGGGGGAACTACATTTTATGCACACCACATAATCAAACAGGGTCATACAAACAGAGGTCAGTGGTTAGGAAGTGGTTTGGGAACTGGCGGCAAAAGCCAGTATTTTGGATTTACCTTATTTTATGAAAAAGGATATTCAACCCTATCTATTCAACGACAAAACATTGACAATGACTATGTATGGTTTATTAAGAAAAACGGAGATTATCTAAAGGCCTACTTATCAGGTGCTTTATCTAATTATACTAATATTTATAAAAATTTATGGACCTATTCTAGTTTTATTTATTCACATATATACAGTCCAACCTACGATCCTGATACAGATTTTATCAGTTATAATGTTCATCTTTCATTGGGTGTTACAATAAAGATTTAATCTATGCTATTTTCTTCAACTGTTTTTTTATTACTATTTCTTCCTATTACTCTTATTTGTTATTACAATCCAATATGGAAAAGTAGAAAGTTTAAAAATTCCTTTTTGCTTGTTGCGAGTTTGCTTTTTTACGCATGGGGCGAACCATTATTTGTTTTTATTATGATCATATCCATAGCTATTAATTGGATTTTAGTTATTATAATGGATAGGCAAGAGAACCTTAATAAACGTAAAACTTTTATGTTATTTGCGCTTATTGTTAATATAAGCATTCTCTTTATATTTAAATATTTGTCATTTGTTACAAAAAATATCGGATTCCTTCTAAGAAATGATAAAATTTTAATCAATATTACCTTGCCCATAGGGATATCTTTTTTTACTTTCCAGATGATTTCTTATGTATTAGACGTTTATTATCGAAAAGCAACGGTACAAAAAGACATTATTAATACAACCTTATATATTTCAATGTTTCCGCAACTTATTGCTGGACCTATTGTACGTTATGAAACTGTCGCTGAAGAGATCAATAATCGCATTGAGAAACCGGAAGAGTTTACCGATGGTATGGCACGGTTTATAATAGGTCTAGGCAAGAAAATGCTTATTGCTAATTATGCCGGGTTTATAGCCGATAAAATATTTTTATTGAATGGAAATTTATCGGTTGCATCCGCTTGGCTTGGGGCAATTTCATATACCCTACAAATCTATTTTGATTTTTCAGCATATTCTGATATGGCAATCGGTCTAGGAATGATGTTTGGGTTTCATTTTCATGAAAATTTTAATTACCCGTATGTAGCAAATTCAATTACCGATTTCTGGAGAAGATGGCATATATCTTTGAGTACCTGGTTTCGTGATTATGTGTATATTCCTTTGGGAGGAAACCGGGTATCAAAAAAACGGCTTGTATTTAACCTTTTTATTGTATGGCTATTAACAGGAATATGGCATGGAGCCAATTGGACATTTATTGCCTGGGGTTTGTTTTATTTTCTATTACTTATAACAGAGCGATTTGTAGGGTTTGAAAAACATATAGGATTTTTTTCCCATATATATACCTTATTTTTCGTGATTATAGGCTGGGTGTTATTTCGTTCAGAAAGTATAAGCCTGGCCAGACAATATTTAAGTGCGATGTTTTGGTTTGGTTCGATCGGATTAACCGATGAAATATTTTTTTTATATTTTAAATTTGGAAAAGTAATTTTATTAATCGGAATATTATTATCGACACCGATTGCTTCTCTATTAAAGAAAAAGTTTTTAAAAAATGCGAATATATATAAATGTGTATCCTCAGTAGGTTTAATTTTCGTATTCATTCTTTCTCTTTTAATATGCATTAAATCGACATACAATCCTTTTATTTATTTTAATTTTTAATGAAACGAATAATCGTAAGAATATGCATCTTCATCATAATATTTTTCATGTCTACAATATTATTACGTTTTGGTACTAATATATTTCTTTTAAAAATGTTTCATATTGATAATGCCTTTACACATATGGTGTTTTTTGATCGATCAGATGTTTTTGCTGAAGTATTTTCAAATAAAAATGAAAATATAAAATGGGCTGAATTATATCCATTTGAAAATACCTTTAATAAAGTTTCAAAAATAAGTATTCCTGATAAAGTGAAAAATAATATTAATAATATTGAAGAAAATATTGTAGAGTACACAAATAATCTTTTAATTTATCATGAAAAGATGGCAGAATATGCTGCCCAATATGAGAAATTTCTTGGCTGGCCTTTGCATGAAACAATATTTGATTTAGGTGATGGATGGCTCTCTGAGAGTGTAGATGAAATCAAAAATATTTCCCCTCATGCAGTGGAGTTAAGTAATTTTAATCAATTCCTGAATGGTCTGAATATTGATTTTTTGTATGTACAAATCCCTTCCAAAATCAGCAAAAAAGATAATATAAACACAGATTTCTCAAATAAAAATGCAGATAATCTGTTGTATGCATTATCTCAAGAAAATGTTCCTATTCTTGACTTGCGAGAATATATACTCAAGCAAAATTTAGACCATCACAATTTGTTTTACAAGACAGATCCCCATTGGAAGGCAAAAACTGCCCTCTGGGTTACTGGTATACTTAGTGAATATTTAAATCTAAATAATGATTTTGAAATCGGCTATAATATCTATGACCCTGATAATTTTACCTATGATATTTATAATGATTGGTTTTTGGGATCATACGGACGAAAAGTTACTTTGGCAAGAGCTGCCCCAGAAGACATTACTTTAATTTACCCGATTTTTAATACGGATTTTATATTTAAAATTCCATCGCGAAATATTAATAAACAGGGGTCATTTGACATATTTTATGATTATGATCGTATTAAAAATCTTGATTATTATAATTCTGATCCCTATGGTGCATTTTGTTATGAACGTAACCCAATTGTTACTATAACCAATAATTTAGTGAATATTGATAAAAAAATATTATTTCTTGTAGAATCCTTTGGGCGGTACATTCCTCCTTTTTTATCGCTTTCTATAAAAAATGTTGATTTTGTTGACTTGAGAAGTTTTGACGGGAGCATAAAAACTTATATTGAGAAAAATATGCCGGATATGGTAATTATTATGTATAACCCCAATGTTATTGAAGAAATCAATTCATATAATCCTTCTAACAATTTATTTGATTTTGAATAAGAAAAAAGGTAATATTTATGCCTATAATTTCAATAATTATTCCCATTTATAAAGCTGAGAAATATCTCCAAAAATGTGTTGACAGTATTTTGTCGCAGACATTTACTGATTTTGAATGTATCCTTGTCGATGACGGATCCCCAGATAAATCCTCTGATATATGTGATGAATATGCCGTTAGAGATAGCAGGATATTTGTTATTCATCAAAAGAATAGCGGTAGATCTTCTGCGAGAAATGCAGGGTTGAATATAGCAAAGGGGGAATGGATTGGTTTTATTGATGCGGATGATTGGTGCGAACTTGAAATGTTTCAATTCTTATATGAGAATGCAAAAAAATATTCCGCAGATATTTCTGCATGTTGCCGAAAAAGAGTAACATCTGATGATGACATTGGGGTAATATCTGAGAGAAGAAAGGTTGAAACTCTTTATGATGGCCAAAATGCAATTTATGCAATGTTAAAGCAGGATATTTCCAGAGTTGTTACTGATAAGATATTTAGTTCGTATTTTTTCAAGGAATGTAATATTCAGTTTGATGATAAAATTAAAAAGGGGCAGGATCTATTACTATATTATGAAGTTCTAAGATATGCCAAAAAAATAATTTATTCGCCACATGCATATTATAATTATTTCATTAATAATCCTGATTCAGTTACTAACCAAAAAGGTTTAACAGAAGATGTAAAAACTGCGTTTTTAGTCTATGAAAAAATGCTAAAGATCGAAACTAATAAAAAAATTAGAAAGATAATAATAACCAGAAAAGTCAATGATGCTAGTGAATTAATTCTGTATTATATTTCAGTAAATGATTATATTAACAAATCATGTAAAACATTAACAAGATTTGTAAAAGACAATGTGATGCATATTTTATTTGATTTCTCTTATCCAATAAGAAATAAAATATTAGTTTTGTTATCTTTGAATCCAAAATTATGTTATCTTTTAAGAAACAATTATAAATTTATTAAGCAAAGTCTAAAAGCACTTCTTAAACACGGATAATAACTATTTATGAAAAAAATAATTCATAGGATATTTTTCAATTTTGATAATGGTCCCGATCCATTTTTGTCATATCTTGAAACATGGAAAAAACAGCTGCCTGATTTTGAGATAATGTTTTGGGATAAAAATAATTTGCCCCTTGATTTAAATGCATATACTTCATATATGACCAAAACAAAAAACCATGCTTATTTAAGTGATTATTTTCGATGCTGGTTATTAGAGAAATATGGCGGAGTATATCTTGATGCGGATATTGAAATATTAGATGGTAATGTTTTTCGAAATATTTATGAAGAAGCTCAGAAAACAGAAGAGTATACCCTTTTTATTGGCATTGAAAGTGAGCGGGATGGAGACTTGACTGCCCATTCAATGGGTGTAAAATGCGGGACAACACATGAAGTTCTCTCATTTTTAATGAATTTGTATGAAACAGCTTTCTCAACTCCCCTGCGATACGTTATAAAGAAATTTCCCATTCCTGATCTGGTAAATCTTTATTTACGTAGCCTTGAAGAAACAGATAATTGTTCTCTTAGTATCGAAGGTCACTTTCGCGGAAAACAAAACCCAATGATTATAAACAAAATTAAAATTTATCCCCAGGATTATTTTTCTCCTCTTTCGAATTATAATAATGAAATGATGGTATCTGTTTTTAGTACAAATACTTGCCTATGTCATCATTTTGCAGCTTCCTGGAGGGATGCGGATCAAAATAATATAAACGGAAAGCTATTTTCTGACTTACTAAAAGAAAATTATTATACTATCCCTCCTGATATATTTCCTCGAATAAAAGAAAGATATGGTGAATTGAAAATTTTTCCCAGAAGACCATTATGGGCTTTAAGTGAGAATGAGGTATTACAATTTGAAAGAATCACTAATAAAATTATTCCCTATGGTGGGATAGTATACAAATTATTAAGAAAATTAAGAAAGCACTAAATGGTATTCAAACGGATAAAGCAAAAACTAATTAGAATACTTTTTTACGAACAATGGTCATTACTAGTTTGCAATCTTGAAGGTACTATTATCAAACCAATTGTACCTCCTAAAAATTACATCTGGGCGGATCCATTCCCTATTGAATATAATAATAAGACTTATATTTTTGTAGAACAGCAAATAGGATCAAATAACGGAACTCTGGGTTTTATAGAATTATATCCTGATTTAACTTATTCATCCTTTGTACAAATATTAGAAAAGGATTACCACCTTTCTTTTCCAAATGTTTTTACTGTGATTGAAAATGACCAAACTATTTGGTATATGATACCTGAAACGCATGAAAATAAAACCATTGATTTATACAAAGCAACCAATTTTCCCTATGCATGGAACTATGAAAAAACGTTAATGAAAAATATTGAGGCAGTTGATTCTACTGTTTTTTATTATGATTCCTATTGGTGGCTTTTTACTAGTATTGGTATAAAATCGTATTTGCGGAATAAAAATTTATCTCTTTTCTATTCAGATACATTCCCTTCCGATAATTGGATTCCACATCCACAAAATCCTATTTGCTCAAATTTGAGTAATAGTCGCCTGGCTGGGGCTATTTGTTTGAACAAAAATACCGGAAAACTCAATCGTTCAGCTCAAAATTGTGTAAAGAATTATGGCACGGAAGTTAATATTAATGAAATTTTACAGCTAGATACATTTTCATATAAAGAAAAAAAAATAAATACTATTTTACCTGAACGAAGTTCTCATGCAGTTTGTACACATACTGTTAATTATTCAAAGCATTTTATATTACGTGATATCAAAACTAGGATATTGTGTCCATTCAATTAGGAGTTTTTATGCCATTTATAGAGAAACCATCAATTGTTATTATAGGACTTGGTTATGTTGGACTTCCTTTAGCGGTTCGCATTGCCCATAAATATCAGGTGACTGGTTTTGATTTAAATAAAGTTAGGGTAAATCAATTAAATGATGGTTATGACAAAACCGGTGAAATTACAAGTGATGATTTACATTCGGTAAGCAAAAATATATCCTTTACATCAGATAAAGGACGCATCATTGGCGCAGATGTGTATATCGTTGCGGTCCCAACCCCGATAACCCGTAATAATACACCGGATCTCACTCCTTTAACAGGCGCATCTGCTACGGTTGGACAGACGATGAAAAAAGACGCTGTGGTTGTATACGAATCTACCGTATATCCCGGATGTACAGAGGAGGTCTGTGTTCCTATCTTGGAAAAAGAAAGTTCCCTTGTATTTAATAAGGATTTTTTTGTTGGATATAGCCCCGAGCGTATTAATCCCGGTGATACCGTACATACGGTGGATAAAATTGTTAAAGTTACCAGTGGGAGCTCTCCGGAAGCCGCTGAATTTATTAACAGGATTTACGCTTCCGTAATTAGCGCGGGAACGTATCGCGCTTCATCCATAAAAGTAGCTGAAGCCGCAAAGGTTATAGAAAACACCCAGCGTGATTTGAATATTGCCTTCATGAATGAACTTGCGATTATATTTGCACGTATGGGCATAGATACAACTGAAGTATTGGAAGCAGCTGAAACAAAATGGAATTTTTTGCCCTTTAAGCCGGGATTAGTCGGTGGGCATTGTATTGGTGTTGATCCCTATTATTTAACCTATAAAGCCCAAGAAATAGGATATCATCCCGAAGTAATTTTAGCAGGCCGGCGCCTAAATGATAATATGGGAATCTATGTCGCATCGGATCTGATAAAAATGATGATACGCCGCGGAATAAACGTGTCCGGAGCAAGGATTATTATTTTAGGTATTACTTTTAAGGAAAACTGTCCGGATATTCGTAATACCCGTGTCATTGATGTTATCCAGGAATTATTGGAATATGGATGTATTGTTTCTGTATATGATCCCTGGGCGGATGCAAAAGAGGTTACCGCTGAATATGGCATTGACATATTGGCCGCCCTGCCTGAACCTTCTGGCAGCGCCGTATATGATGCCTGTATGCTGACGGTAGCTCACCGCGAATTTAAAACCATTAATCCCAGAAACATACTTATCCCGAAGGGTATCGTCTACGATGTAAAAGGATTTTGGCCTAGAGAAATGATAGATAAACGATTATAAGATATTTACTATCCACTGTATAACGGAGCTGGGAATGATATATTACCGTAAGAAAAACGGTGTAAAGATCGCTGAAATTTGGTACAATCTTTCTGAATTACCCGATAAAAAAACAGATGTTTTTATATATAAATTTACCCGGGAGAAACATCTCAAAGCTGTTTCTATTGAAGAAAGGTTTACCATTGTTTCGGATTTAACGAAAACCGAAGCAGAATTATTATCGCTTATACATAAGAATGCCCGGTATAAAATTAACCGGGCAAATGAACGGGATGATATACAATGTGTTACCCACTTAGAAAAAAATGAAAAGAATAAAGAAAAATTATTCCAATATATGGATTTTTTTAATACTTTTGCCGGTTCAAAAAACAGATCCAAAATACACTTTTCCGATCTTAAACAATTTTATGAAAATGGAACTTTATGCATACGGAGCGCCATTAAGGATGATACCCTATTGGCAATGCATGCCTATATAATATCGGATAATACGGTGCGGCTGCATCAATCGGCGTCCCATTTTCGTGCAAGTGAAGATTCTGAATATCGAAATCTCATTGGGCGGGCAAATCGTTTTTTACATTGGGATGATATACTGCATTTTAAAAATGATGGTCTATCATGCTATGATTTTGGCGGCTGGTATGGCGGTAAAATACTTACAGAGCGATTATTAATAAATCATTTTAAAGAAGAATTTGGCGGAGATATATGCCGGGAATATTCGTTTATTGTTCCAATATCACTATTAGGTAAAATGTCTATTTATTTCCATGCTGTCTTTAAGGTGATGGAAAAAATCTGGTGGCGCCGTAAGGATATAGTAAAAAAAATTAAGCGAAAAAATAATAATAAGGATACTGATGCATGAAAATTCTTATAACAGGAATGGCGGGCTTTATCGGTTTTCACCTTGCGATGCGTCTTGTAAAGAAGGACATTGAAATCGTAGGGCTTGATATAATAAACGATTATTATGATATTCGGGTAAAATATGGGCGACTTGCGCAGTTGGGGTTAAATGTGCCGCAGGATGCGGCGGAACACGGAAAGGGATTTCAAAAAATCACATCTTCCATTCATCCCAATCTTAGTTTTGTACGTATTGATTTGACTGATTCGGAAGGGATAAAAGCTCTTTTCAAAAAAGAATTATTTGATACTGTTGTAAACCTCGCCGCTCAGGCCGGAGTACGGTATTCCCTTACCAATCCGGATGTTTATATAGCAAGCAATATACAGGGGTTCTTAAATATTCTTGAAGCTGCTCGGGCTTTTCCGGTAAAACATCTGGTATATGCATCTTCCAGTTCTGTGTACGGTATTAATACCATCCAGCCTTTCTCAGAAACCGGCGCTGCGGATCATCCTGCCAGTCTCTATGCGGTAAGCAAACGCTGTAACGAGCTTATGGCCCATAGCTATTCACATTTGTATGGCATACCAACAACAGGACTGCGTTTCTTTACGGTATATGGTCCCTGGGGTAGACCGGATATGGCGCTTTTTCTGTTTACAAAGGCAATCCTTGAAGGTAAACCTATAGACGTTTTTAATTATGGTAATATGCAGAGGGATTTTACTTACGTGGATGATATTGTTGAGGGTATTACCCGAATTATGTCCTGTATACCCCGTGGTTGCCCTGACTGGGACGGAATTCGGAGCGGACAAGGTCCGGCTCCTGCACGGGTGTACAACATAGGCAACGGCGCCCCGGTGCGTTTACTGGATTTCATTCACGCCCTGGAAGAAGAATTAGGTATGGAAGCGAAAAAAAATATGCTGCCCATACAGCCCGGGGATGTTCCTGCCACGTGGGCCGACTGCAATGCCCTTGAACAGGATACAGGATACCGTCCACAAACCAGTATACGGGAAGGGATCAAACATTTTGTTACCTGGTATAAATCATTTTATTTAAATAAGGAATAATCAAAATATTATAATGAATATACTTGGAATTTATTTACTAAACCAAATTAGAACAGGGGGAAATAGACGATATTTAGAACTCATGGAAGCCCTTGCAGAACGGGGCAACAGGGTTTTTGTTATTATAAACAGTTTTCTCGATTACACACCTCGTTATTTTACCGTGGTTAAAATACCTATAAAATATATCCGTCATCGATTTCCTCCAGCCTCATATCTTTTTAAAAAAAATGTAAAAAAAAATATAGCGAGTATTAAGAAAGAACTAAACGTAAATAATTTTTTTCCTATAGATTTTATTCAGATATTCGGAGATACCCATTTAAAAGTTGCATTGTATTTAAGAATGGAATTACGGCTTCCGTTGTTTTATGGGTTCCGTTGTAATGATATAGATCGTGCACATATCTTGCGGGCAAGTGGAGGTATGTCTTTAAAGGAATATCTATTTTCACTACTCTATGAACCAATAAACCGTTTCAGAGAAAAACAGGTTGCCCGATATGCAGAACGTATTTCCTTTCAAAATAGTGCAGATATGAAACGTTTTGTTCAAAGAACCAGATGTCCCGAGTTAAAGACGGTTGTTATCCCTGGAAACATAGGCTTACCACGGTGTACTTTAGAATATGAAAACAAAAATACGTCATCACAAGTTAAAAATATTCTTTATGTCGGTTCTCTTTCTGCAAGTAAAGGATTATGGGATTTATTGAAAGCCCTTAGTATTTTAAAAAATAAAGGATATGATTTTCTTCATTGCCGTATTCTTGGTCGTCTTGAAAATATTGATCCAACAGAAAATCTTATAAAAAAATTGAATATCGAAGAATTAATTTCAATAGATGGTTTTAAAGACCCATTCCCCTATCTTATCAATTCTGATTTGATGGTATATCCTACCCTTTATGACGCTTTTCCAAATACGGTACTTGAGTCTCTTCATTCAGGATGTCCGGTAATAGCCTCTGAAGTCGGCGGGGTCCCGGATCTGCTTCATTATCCTGAATTACTGTTTGAATCCGGAAATATACTGCAAATTGCCGATAGGATTGAACGATGCATAAAAGACACATCTTTTTATATGCATATCAGAAAGTTATGCGGAGAAAGAGCTGCGGTTCATCATTTCGACTGGGCAGAGCAATTTGAAAATACTATGAGAGCGTGTAAATAAAGGTTAGATTAGGATGAATAAATGAAAAAAAGGATAAGCAAAAATGCTCTTATTATATATTGATCCTGGAACCGGAAGCATGCTTTTTTCTCTTTTTATAGGTCTTGCCGCAGTTCTTTATTTTTTTTTAGAACATTGATAATTAAAATAAAATATTTTTTTATCGGGAATAATAAAAATTATTCGAATAATCAAAACGAATATGTAATTTACAATGAGGGTATTCAATATTGGAATGTGTTTAAGCCAATTCTTGACGCATTTGAAAAAAAAGAGAAAAAAGTTTTATATTTAACATCTGCCAAAGATGATCCTGTCTTTAAAGAACAATATAAATTTATTTCAGCCGAATATATAGGCACAGGTAACAGGGCTTTTGCGCGATTAAATTTTCTTGAAGCTGATATATGCCTCATGACAACCCCTGGTATAGAGGTATTTCAAATTAAGAGATCCAAGGGCGTTAAACATTATTCACATATACTTCATGATACCGGAGATGCTACTTGCTATCGTTTGTTTGGCATTGATTGGTTTGATTCAATTTTATTAAGCGGTACTTATCAGATTAGCGATATAAGGAAATTAGAAAAAATACGATCGACAAAACATAAAGAACTCGAAGTAGTTGGAAGTACATATCTTGATATTTATAATGAGAAAATAAGAAAAGTACCAGTTGAAAAAAATCATATATTTACC
Organism: Treponema primitia ZAS-1; assembly: GCF_000297095.1. Taxonomy (NCBI): domain Bacteria; kingdom Pseudomonadati; phylum Spirochaetota; class Spirochaetia; order Treponematales; family Treponemataceae; genus Treponema; species Treponema primitia. The sequence goes on from NZ_AEEA01000029.1 coordinate 31,956, forward strand.
GTGCTTATTTCCCCTTCCTGGGGACCAGGATCGCTGCTAAATATTTTTGGCGAAAAGCTTATTAATCCGCTTTTGGATACTGGATGGAAAATTATTATCAGACCTCACCCACAATCTAAGAAAAACGAAGGGGAAATGCTCTTGAGGCTCGAAGAAAAGTATAAAAATTCAAAAAATATCATTTGGGATTATAATCCGGAAAATATTATTTCCTTAGCAAGGGCAGATGTAATGTTTTCCGATTTTTCCGGAATTATTTTTGACTATATTTTTCTTTTTAATAAGCCAGTAATATATTCAAACGCATATTTTAATATTAAAATGTATGATGCGGCAGACTTAGATCATATTCCCAAAAAATTTGAAATGATAAAATTATTTGGAACAGAATTAAAAAAAGATGATTTAGAAAATATAGTAGATATAATAAAGAACGCCTCTGAAAATGAAAAATTAACAGCGGCGAGAAAAACCGCAAAAGAAACTGCATGGCAGTATATCGGAGAGAGCGGGGAGAGATCGGTGGATTTCCTGGTTTTAACAAAGGAGCGTATCAAAGCATCATGTTAAACATCCTTTTTAACATAATAATTTATCCAGTAAAATTATTACTTGAGTCTATTTATGCGGTATTATCTATATCTCTTTTTAAGGAAAATATCGGTATTTCCCTTGCAGGACTCAGTATTACAGTTAATTTACTATGTCTGCCATTATATGCTAAGGCTGAACAGTTACAGCAGGTTGAACGGGATATACAAAAGAAAATGGCAAGCCGCATTGCGGATATAAAAAAATATTTTAAGGGTGATGAACAATACATGATCCTGGCAATGCATTATAAGGAGCATCATTATCACCCTATAATGGCTCTGCGTAGTTCTTTGAGTTTATTGATACAAATACCATTTTTTATCGCCGCTTATTCTTTTTTGTCCCACTTGGATTCATTAACCGGTAAATCGTTATTTTTGATAAGTGATTTAAGTACTCCGGATGCTCTTTTTTCCATAAATAATTTTTCAATTAATATATTACCGATTTTAATGACTATTATAAATATAATTTCTGGTCTTGTTTACGCCAAAGGATTTGCAAAAAAAGAAAAGATTCAACTTCTTTTAATGTCTCTTATTTTTTTAGTGCTCTTATATAATTCACCATCTGGCCTTGTTTTATATTGGACAATGAATAATATTTTTTCTTTAGTAAAGAATATCTTATTTAAAATTAAAAACCCCCTTAAAATTCTTTATGCTATCGGCTGTGTTTTATGCGGTGCTTTCATGGTCTATGTATTGTTCTTTCGTTACAACAATCCAATGCGTGCCTTTAGAAATAAATTTTTTTCAGCTATTGTATTTATTGTATTTACCGGCATACCATTATATTTATTTTTCGTAAAATGTGCTGTTAAAAAATGGAGCGGATTATTTTCTGTTAATTTGAAAGATACGAAGAATATAATGATACTATCATGCGTCAATCTTTGTTTATTTATCGGATGTTTTATACCCTTTAACCTTGTTGCTTCAGATCCTGTGCAATTTGCATCAATTCCTAAAATATCGAGTCCTTTTTCTCTTCTTGTATCTCCTGCTATACAGGCCATTGGCTTATTAGTATTTTGGCCATTGTATTTATTTTTTCTTGCATCTAATAAAATTAAAATTGTCCTGTCCGTATTATTTCCTTTATTGGTTATCTGTTCATTTTTAAATTTCTTTGTTTTTAGCGGTAATTATGGTATAATATCTCAATCACTGAATTTTCAACTCCGTGACGGCATATTCCTTGCAGGATCTCTATCAAGACAATTAGTAAATATTTTAGCTTGTGTTATTACCTCTATATTATTATCTTTGCTATTCGTTTTTAAAAAAACAAAATTAATATCTGGATTATTAAGTATTTGTATTCTAGGAAATATATTCCTATGTACGAGTAAACTTTTTCAAATTAAGACTGTTATTGATCATGATATTGAATTTCAAAATCAAATAACCAATAATGCCATTTCTAACGATACTAATGACATAATTTCTCCCGTGTTTACTTTGGGTAAGACAGGGAAGAATGTCTTTATTATCATGTTGGACACCGCCATAAGTTCATATTTTCCTATATTCCTGGAAGAAAGACCGGAATTTAGGCAAAGTTTTTCAGGATTTACCTATTATCCAAATACCCTTTCTTTTTTCCGTAGAACTCTTTTTGGAACACCGCCTCTTTTTGGCGGATATGAATATACTCCGATAAACATGAATGAAAGAAACAGCGAGAAAATGAAGGATAAACATAATGAATCCATGTTAGTGCTTCCCAAATTATTCAAACAACATGGTTTTAATATAACCGTAACTGATATGCCATATGTAAATTATGAATCTCCAATGAATCCCGATTTTTTTACACAAAGGGGGATAAAAGCTCAGAATATTTCCACTGCATACATTAAAAAATATATTCATGATATAATGGGACTTGATGAATATATTGAAATAACTCAAATTGCACAGTTATTAAATCGTAATATATTACCATTTGCCATACTTGAAGCATCACCCTACATTCTACGTGATTTTCTCTATCAAAATGGAAATTATTGGAGTACTGCTGATTTTTCTACTGATTCGGGAATTCCACTTTCAACCATTAGTAATTATGCATCATTATTTTACTTACCACAGATAACAAATATAACGGAAAACGATAATACATTTTCTATTTTAGTAAACAATCTAACCCATGATGCTGTTTATTTGCAGTATCCGGATTATTCCGCCGAAAAAGATATAATAAACCATGGTAGGAATATTTTTGGAAATCTAATTTCCTTTAAATATTATCATACAAATAGCGCTTCGTATATTCTTTTAGCAAAGTGGTTTGACTATCTCCGACAAAATGGGGTTTGGGATAATACCCGTATAATTATTGTATCCGATCATGGCGACGGAGGATTAACTAACCCGGATTTTACATCATTCCAAAATGACTATGTAATTCCTTATAATCCCATACTTTTGATTAAAGATTTTTCCGATAAGGATGATTTGAAAACAAATAACGACTTTATGACAAATGCGGACGTGCCATTATTGGCAACAAAAGATATTATTGAAAATCCCATAAATCCATTTACAAAAAGAGCTTTGGAGCCTGACAAGAAAGATGGCATCTATATATTTACGGAAGGATATACTAATACTTCCTTCTATACCGGCAATACCTTATTACAGGACAATTCTAAGTTTTTTTACGTGCATAATCCTATTTTTGATCAGAAGAATTGGCGTGAATTGCAATACAAAGATTTTAAAACAAACTAGTAAAAATTAGTGAATGATAAAAGGATTTTAATATGGACATAAGTGTCGGAGTTCCAGTTTATAACAGCGAAAATATTCTACCCGAACTTATTCGTCAGTTTAAAGATGCTTTAAAGGAATTTGAATATGAAATTATTCTTGTTAATGATGAAAGTCCCGACAAAAGCTGGGATGTTATTCTTAAAGAAATATTATCAAATTATCAGTTTATTGGTGTAAATTTACGAAAAAACAGCAGTCTGGACAATGCAATTATTGCAGGTCTTAAATACAGAAAGCCCAAATGGAATGTAAAAAATTACCCATTGCTGTATTAGCGAAAGTTCAGATGAGAAGTACAACATGGCCTAAAAGTGAAGGAGTTAGCCGGAATGAACCCGCTAATACGGACAAGATAAGGGTTATAGTCAGATATGGGAAAATAATACTTTTAAAATATTAATTCCAAAAATCAGATAAAAATTCAAGTAAACACCATGGCTAAAATAAAAAAAGGTCTCCTAACCATTGCTATCGGCAAAAAATACATCACCCAGGCAAAGTACCTGGCCTATTCCTGTATGCTGCATACACCCCACACTGTCCGGGCGGTCATTACCGACAACCCTACCCTGCTTTCCGGTTATTATGATATCCTGATTCCCTATAACCCAGAGTATGGAGATCCCTTTGCCGCCAAAACTATGCTGCATAGGTATACACCCTTTGAAAAGACCCTCTATCTGGACGCCGATTCTCTGGTGATGACTGGTATAGATTCCTATTGGGAAGTTCTAGAAGACCGTTCTTTTGCGTATACCGGGGAACTGATAAAAAATGGGGAATGGTATTTTGATATAGAAAAAATAATGGACAAATTATCCCTGCCCTGGATACCGAAGCTTAACAGCGGTATGCTATTATTTGATACCGGGGAAAAATCTAAAGCAGTTTTTGATACGGCAAATGATTATATGCAAAACCATGATGAACTTGCGGTACCCTTCTTCAGAGAGAAGATGCTTCCCGATGAGCCCTATTTTGCTATAGCCCTGGCAAAACAGGGAGAAACGCCCTATGCGGATCATGGCCGGTTTTCCCGTACCCTCATAGGGGCGGATCACATTCGTCTGGATTCCATCAAAGGTTTTGCCTTTTTTATAAAAAAAGGGGAACAAGTTTTCCCTCAGGTAGTTCATTTTTGTGGGCGGTTTGGACAGTTTTTTTATCTTTTTGAGAAAATAAAACTTTATTTTTGCTTTAATCCGCCTGTAAAAGTGTTTTTTAATGGCATTTTTTCTGTAATACGAAATATAGTGAAAAAGTGATATTATTTAATATACTTTAAGGAAAGTCGTATGAAACCGAAAAAATATTTATTCATCTTGTTTTTTGTTCTATGGTTTTCTTTACCAGGATTATCGTTTGGAGAAACCTACTTTATCGATTCGTCGGAGGTACGTACCCTGCGCTACCTATATAGCAGGGCAAAAAAGGTTTTCCCCTTTAGCGCATTCCCAGTTCATGGCAGTGACCTTCTGGATATTGCAGAGAAACTTCCCCCTCTTTCATCAGAACAGGATCAACGTCTTCTGGACAGTTTAATTGCTGAATTTAAAAACCAGCAGGAGAATAATATTTCACTCAAGGGAAACCTTACGGCTTCCTATGTACATCGTCTTCGTACTGCTTCGGTTTTAGCTGATGATGAGCTTGTAAAGAATGGCATGGATTTTCAACGACAGTATCTTTCTGCTCCGCCTATTTTAGACCTTAATGCTGGGATAGGTACTTTTACGGGGATTTATGTAGAGGGGGAGATAGGCCTGCGCAAGGCCTGGTACGATGACTACGATCCGACGAATAATTTCCTTTTCCCCGCGCCGGATTCCGAGCTGGATATCAATTTCGATATCCTTAACAGGGGTATGCTTTTCTGGAACGGTGAACATATTAATGTTGGTTTAGGCCGGGATAAGGTTCACTTTGGAAATACTCCCGGGGGAACTCTTTACCCTTCTGCATCCCTACCCTATTTAGACGGTCTCAGAATATCTACTCCCATTGGACCCTTTAGTATGGACTATTCACTTTCCACTATTCAGGCAAGGAGAGCAAAAAAACTAGAGGGAAAAAATATACTAAATGGGGGTTATAACGGTTATTATTACGATGCATACAAAAATTTCGGTTTTATGATGGATGAAAATCCTACTATTATTTTGACTGCCACCCATCGCTTTCAATGGAATTTTGGACAGATAAAGACAGGGCTTGGGGGAACTGTAGTATACGCCCGCAGTAATAATATGTTCTTGATGACCGATATTATTCCAATACAAATTTGGCATAATGCGGACGTGCGTCCCAATAATCTTAATATGGTACTTGATGCTTCATGGGCATTGTACCCCGGCTTAACCCTTTCAGGAATTGTCGGGTTTGACGATATAAACGCCAATTTTATTGGGATTAATGATTCCGAGGTGCCAACCATACCCGCAGGAATTTTGCAGCTGGAATATAATTTACTTACCCCAGCGTTAAAAGCGAATTTCCTGTTTGAAGCCGGCGCTACCCACTTCCTTTGGGGTAATTATGGCTATGACGGTGAACCCGATGACGGCAAACCCTGGGGCGGCGTCTATCTTGCAAGGGCAATATACCGTTATTCGCCAAGTAATGACGGAGTTCTACTGCCTTTAACAAGTCCTTACGGACCTGGGGTGTATTGGGGACGCGTAACAAGCAGTTTTACTATTTCTGATATTCCTTCCTTTGAAATCGGCGCAGATTTATTATTGTTAACAAAAATACGAGGGGCAAACCTTGTTACAACCGGATATAGTAATGACGGTGTAGCAGATGAATCCCGGTACTGGTTTTTCTCCCTGGATCTGCCCTGTGCTTATACCTGGAAATTTCTTCAGTTTTCTTTTACCCCGGCGTTATTGGTAAATGATGGAGATATTGGTTTTGAATTAAACCTTGGACTAAGGTACAAAATTCAAGGGAAAACCTACTTTTGATTACTGTCTTGGCCTGCTATGAGCGTATATCCCTCTTCCATACCATGGAACCTTTTTTTATTAAAAAGTTCCGCCGCCTGTTTCATTTTACCCAATCGGCTGAATATTGCCTAACTAAAGATAAAAATAGCCTCCTTTTTATGGAGCGGTGTTTTCAGTATCGAGACCCCAGGGATTTGATCGACGGAGAATATGAACTAATTAGACGATTACGGGATAAGTATAAAACCATAGTTTTTTTAAACGGCCAACCTGAAGCTGGTACCAATCGTCTGGATCTGCTTCCCTATGTGGACCGGCTTTTTTACAAATCGGTATTTTTTGATTTAAATAATTATTGTAAGGATCTTTACGCAAAAAATCTTTTTGCCGATTATTATCATCAAAAATATGGCATATATGATAAAGATAGAGAATACCGGTGTGTCCCGGCTATTAGTACCGCTGATACTAAAAAAATAGAGCTTTCCTGGAATATCGGTGTGGGTAATTATCCCCGCAGGAATTGGCCCCAGCGTATGGGGACGGTATTAGCCCGGGCGGGTCTTCCCGATCTGAGGCGGTTTTTTAAACCCGGGCAAAGGGCTCCGTCGGATTTTTCAGGTTCCGTCAGGACTATTGCAGTTCATGCCCGGATCGATCCCGTATCCTGTGAATCCATCTCTTATCAGCGGCGTTTATACCTTGAAAAAATAAAGGATGATACACGTTTTTTAACCGGAATGGTTTCACAGGATGTTTATTACCGGGAACTGCGGGATGCAAAGATAACCCTATCTCCCTTCGGTTGGGGTGAAGTCTGCTTCCGGGATTTTGAAGCGATTATTTCCGGCAGCTTGCTTCTAAAACCCGATATGTCCCATCTAAAAACCTGGCCCAATGTGTATATTCCCTACGAAACCTATGTTCCCACCAACTGGGATGGAACGGATATTATAGAAAAGGCAGAAATCTATCTGGGGAATGATCTGGAACGACAGCGTATCGCCCGGAATGCCTGGGAGCAATACTGCGATCAATTGTACGGTCTTGAAGATCGGTTTACTTCACTTTTTCAAGACATATTAGTATAAGAGGAAGATGATGAAAAAAGTATTTGTTAGTGTGTGTGTTTTAGCGTTTATTTGCATGTCCCTTATTGCGGAGGAGGCGCCGGAAACGGATGTTAAGCGCAAGGTATTGATCCCCGCTTTTGATGCCATGGATATTGACTTCATGAACATTGGCTTTGGCGTCGAACTGGGGGTTAAGGAGGAATCCTTCTACAATGCGAATAATATTCGCATGGATTTTGTTACCAGCCATTTTAGCTTAGTGGCCGATCTTGCCATGGCAAATGATCAGAAATACGCACCATCCCGGGTGATGATCCCCGCAGGAAGTTTTATGGGGCATTACTTCTTTATGAATGAAGGGGGGCTCAATTTTAATCTATGGAATTTCAGTGCGGACCTTGGCCGATTCAGGATCTATGATGTTGTGGATTCACCCTACTCCCTGTTTATCAACTCCCTGGGTCATTCTACCAATACCCTGAATATAAAATATGACGGACCGCGCTTTCTCTACCAGACCCAGTGGATAGAAATGAATTCCCGTAATAGTGTTTCGAGTCCTGTGTGGAATGAATACCATTGGAGAAAAGAAAACCAGCCGGATGGTCTGGCTGGTCCCATTGATTATGATGACCTTCATTCTCCTGATGATGATAATATTAAAGATATAGGTTTCCCCGACCGTGGGGCGAATTACAAAATTTATGCAGTAAAGGTGAAGGATTGGCGTCTTGGGTTTTTGGATGCTGCGGTTTATACCGGACGCTCATTTGATTTGGAATATTTTCTTAATCCTATTCCCCAATATTTTATACAATACGTAAAGGTCACCCCCGGACGCCCCTGGACCACGGATTCAAACGAAAACAACATGTTCGGTCTTTTTTGGGACATTGATAAAAAGGACCTATGGAGCGCCTATGCCCAGGTGCTGGTTGATGATTTTAGCCTTGAGTTCCTGAAATTCCTGTACGATGGATTTGCCGATAATCCATGGAAAGCAGCCTGGGCCTTAGGCGGAAGGCTTCATACACCCTACGGTCGGTTTGGGTTTCACCACGGCGGCGCTCTTAAATATACCTTTGAACCCGTAGGCTCACCGGAAGGCAGGTATTCCGGGGATGATGTCAGGACTGCCTACGGGTACACCTACTATCCTGAAGCACAGTACTACGATGATGAAAGTACGGGGGATCTGGTTTCTATTCTTATCGAAGATAATATGATTGGTTATAAACACGGAGAAAACAATATTGCCTTCCAGGTGGATTACCAGAACAAGTTCTCCGGTTTTTTGGTAACATCTGAACTTGAATTCTCCCTTACCGGGAACAGCTCCTTGGCCAATCCTTGGCAGGATTATACCGCACGGTCAAAAATACCCAGCGGAGAAAGAGGAACCCGGCTGTTGGATGATGCGGAGCTTGAAAAACGCCTTGAATTCCGGGTGAATGCTTCCCGCCATATCGGTCCGTGGGGTTTTTATGCCGCCGCCGCTCTTGGCGGAATTTTCAATAAACTTAAACTTAAACCGGCGGATATAACTATGAATTCATCCCCCGATTCCGACAGCGGGGTGGCCGATAGTATTATGATATGGAAGGCATCGCAGGATCATGAATTCATTTTCCGGTTTTCAATTGGCGTCAGATATACCTTGGGGGTATTGTAAAATGCTGCAAAGTGCATCAACTACCCTTTTACCTGCTTCTCCAGGATACATATAAGCTTCGTTCCGTAACTTCCCGCTTATTTCTTTCTTCTCCCCCCCTCCGATAATTCTGTCAAGAAACCCCTCTATTTTCTCAAAATCATCCTCGTTTACCGCGGTACCCAGGTTCCGTATGGCTCGGAAGGTCCAGGCTTCATCTTCGATATCCGCTAAATCGTATGGCCGTTTATCAAAATCGAAACGGGGGTAAATTACCGGGCGGTCAAATAAAAATACATAATCAAACACCACCCCTGAAAAATCGGAAATAAGCACATCGGCGCGGGACAGGGCTGTCAAGTTTTCTACGTCAAAATTCCATTCCACATTTTTATAGGAATCCAAACTTTTCTGCAGCGTTTCTATGGTGTTTTTTTCTGAAATCATACTTTGCGGATGGGGACGGATAATTATTCTGTAGGAAGATTTCGCGAGGGGATCCAGTAAGCGTAAGCCGTAACGGCGCATAATGCCGTTTGCCCCCCAGGATGGGGCCACTAGAACTGTTTTTTTATGGTCCCCCTCTTTCGGTAATTCTTTTATATGTTCCGCCATTACATCAAGGTAGGTACATCCGGTAACAAATAGCTCCTTACGGGCTGTACCCCGCTGTTCCTCCAGCTGCCGTATATCCTTCTTTTGATACTCACCGGTTAAAAAAACTGAATTGTAATAGTCCAGGCTGAAGAGGCGGTAAGTGGTTGCGTCGGTAACCATGTGGAGTATATGTGCGTAATGCCTTACCCCAGGAGATCGTTTAAGCTGTAATACATCAAGGCCGGGGGTAGTCATAAGGCAGACATCAGCTTCAAGGAAATTTAAAAAATTGTATGCCGCGTTTCCCTTCCCGATAAACTTCTTTTCCAATAAACTATCCGGCGCTTGAAACGACAGGCCCGGATCATCTTCACCGCTCGTGTAATAAACGCAGGGCATCCCCCGGATGATCAGCTCTTCAAGTACCGGCTTAAATACATTCCAATACTGTTTCCCTTCAGAATAGATAACCAGCTGAGGCCGGGCTGCTGAAGCGGTTTCAGAATTGCGTTTACTGTTTTTATTAAACAGGGATCCGGTTTTAATTTTAATAAGAACATTTTTAAAAAAGAAAAAGACCGTAACCGCCAAACCGGTTAATAGTGAAAAGAGCATACTCCCTGTGCCGGGATCAATATATGCATGGAGCGGGAAAGGCAGTATTAGTGCAAATAACAGTATATATACTTTTTTCATTGTTTTACTTTCTGCCATGGCTCCCATGAATCGGCGCTAAAAATATTAGGGGCTACGAGCTTTCTCTTTCCGCTTAGGTTGAGAAAAATCGGTCCGTGGCGGCGGGGTTGAAAAGAAACTGCATTTACAACCGTCAGTGGTCCCTCCTTTGGTGATGATCCTATGGGTGTTCCCAGATAGGGATTCACCGGATTTTCCATATCCGCAGTCACAATGGTACTCATATCGGCGTTGGTCATAAATTCACCGGATATAGCCAAAGTTCCATGAACGCCCGGTTGTTTTACTATTAACAAGGGGTTATAGGATGTCATATTGGTATATTTAAAAATATCCGTACTATACCCATCCCCATGATCGGCAACGATAACGATCCGGGTATTATCATAGACACCCATCTCCTTTAGTGAATCTATCCAACGGCCCAGGGCTTTCATGGCAGCCATAAAGGTGTACATATACGATGTGTTATCTTCGGAACCAAATAGGGTAATCTCCTCCGGGCTGTAGCGTATTGGTCCCGGCACGGGTATTAATTCTGCGGTATAAGCCCCTGGTATATGGGTAGTCTCGTTCATAAAAATATTCAAAGTATCGACCCCGGTATCAGCGGCGCAGACATCGGACAGATAATAGAGGCTCGCATATTCGGTAAGTCCCCGGCCATAGGCGTTTGAAGCCCCGTCCCTCCACCAGCTTCCTTTATAGTGAATTCCGTACCGCAGGGCAGGCAGGGCAATCCTGAATAGCCCATACCGGAATAGAATATCAAAATCAAAACTATCAATAAGCCGTTCCGCTTCATGGGGGAATTCTTCCATAAAGCGCCGGTCAAATCTGCCATCCAAATTTTGGGCGCTCACATTTTTCATGCCGCTGAAAACGGTAAGGTCCGGGACAAGTTGGAGGTTTGTCATGGATGGGTCCGTGATGGATACCCGGTATCCTGCTTCGCCGAAAATTCTCGGCAGCATGGTAAGCGCCTCATTCACCTTGTCTTTCAGGTTAACCATATCCCTGGCATTGATGTTATCGGGAGAATAATCATACCCCCCCATCATCGCGGGGAGCCCGACAATGGTACATTCGCCGAAGGACATGGTATTGGGGTACCAGGTAAAACCGTCAAGTTTTTCAGCCAAACCCGGCATCTGTTCCAGGGCAGTATACAGGGCTATGCCCGTAGCCCGATCAAGAAAGACAACAAAGTTATTGGTTCCTGTCCTTGTAAGGGGAAATACCACCTGGGATATGTCCCGGGAACCGGCGGCTTCCCGTAATTCGGAAAGCTGTTTCGATTCGCTAAGGATGCTGTTAATATTGATAATAGTTAACACCAGTACCGCTATGGCTGTGGCGTTGAAAAGCGATGAAACAATTTTCTGCAAATGGAAGAAAATAAAAACACCACTTATACTGCAGGCGATAAGCACCGCGACAATATTCGCCCAAAAAGGAAAGGCGTTTACAATTGCCTGGGTATCCTCAATTTTAAAACTATTGGTCATAGCCCCATAGGAAGCGCTTAGGGCAAATAAACAAATGAGGGACAATATGACTAATATGCTGAATGTGAAGGAAAGGATAGTCCGCACCGATTGGCTTGCAAATAACCAGATCAACAGGGGCAGCAGTATAAAAAAAGCAAGGCTTTGCAAAAAGGTTTGGATGATGAATTGGAATGGAGCGTTAAAGTCTACAACCGATGCGGCAATAACCTGAGCGGGAATAAGGACGCCCATGATCAGGCAGAGCAGAGCGAGGGCGGAAAAATACAGTTTAACACAGTCTGCCGCAGGCAATGGGTGGGCGGAGACTATATGGATAAGCCCCTTCCAAACAAAAGGAGCGGCCAGAAGGGCTAACCCCAGGCCGGTGAATAAAAAAACGTACCGATCGATATCAAAGGCGCCGGACAGTGACCCGATTATCAGGAGAAGCGCAAAAACTGAGATCACCAGTTGAAGCGCCTTACCGGGGGCTTTCAGTTTAGCGCAGGCGATGTTTTTCCCCAGGGAGAATACATTATTGCAGGTCCAGTAGAGAACAAGTCCCGAAGGTGAATTATAGAGCAGAATTAAAAATATAAAGGATATTCCAAAGAGCTGTATCTTTTCCCGTTTACCTAATCCCTTGGTGTAAATGAAAGCTGAAGCAATATTTACCGCAGTCATGATAATGGGCATGATATTAAAAGTGCGGCCGCCAAACGGTATAAGCCCATCGGGAAGGCCGAGATTTCTTAGCAGCAGGAATGATTCGCCGACAAGGGACGGGGTATGGGCCAAAAATTGATAGGCTGCGAAAAAGAAAGGAATCTGCAATAAAAACCAACGCTGGATCGCAGGGCATAGAGGGGGGAATATCCCATCTGGCGGTAATAGGTGTTGATGATCAGCTGCCGTTCATCACCGGAAAAAACAGCCCGGATATCCGCAAGCTTCTTTTTCATCCGATCCTGGAGCCCGCGTTCCTCCTGCTGCCAGCGGTCGGCAACCGTGTAGATAGGCAGCAGCAGGGTATTTACCACAACGCTTAAGCCGATAATGGCCAGCCCGGCGTCATAAAAGGTACGGTTAAAAAGTACAAAGAGGAATTCAATGATAGCCCGTATGGGCCAGATACAAAGGGTATACAGTATATCTGGTATACTCATGACGATACCGCAAGGGCTGTATATATCGTACCGTAGCCCTCCCCCATCTTTTCAACCGAGTAATCGGTTTCTACCATGTTTCTGCTTTTTGCGCCCATGGCAATAGTTTTAGCCTGGTCCTGGAGCATACGGCCAAGAAGCTCCGCCCCTTCACGCGCATCCTTAAAGATATACCCGTTCTCCCCGGGATTAACCAGATCACGGTTTCCCGGTACATCCCGCAGCAATAATGCGCAGGAACCGTTCATAGCCTCCAGTACCCCAAAGGGAAGGCCCTCCCAGGCGGAAGTGGAAAGGTACACCAGGGTTTCCGCTAAATAGGAATCCACCTGTTGTTTGTCCACCCAGCCGGTTATGGTACAGTTCTTTGATTTCAGCGTATCCCCCAGGGGCCCCTCCCCGACCCAGCAAAAGGGGACGCAATCGGCATCAAAAACCGATGCGATTTCATTAAACAGGGCCGGATCTTTTTGGGTACCCGCAATCCCTACAAAGCTGACGAGCCGGGGAAACGGGGCTTTTCTTATTGGGGTAAGGGCAACCCCGTTACATACATAGAGGGTCTTTCTTCCAAGGGGGGCGTATATTTCCGCCTCCGATTTGCCGCATCCCACCACGGTTCCCCCAAACCATCCGCCTACCCTCTCCAGGAAGCGGAAAAGCCGCCTTTTGAGGGACCCGATATCGGTACGGATAAAAGCGGCGCAGTGGGGGGTATAGATTACCCGGGATATACCGAGAAGCCTGCACGCCAAGCGTCCGAGGAAACCGGCTTTTGAGGAATGGAGGTGGATTACCGTTTCGGGAAGCTTTTGGTAGGGTTTTAAAAGGCGGATCAACGATCCGAGGGCACGGACATCCTTAATCAGGTTTATTTCCCGATCCGCGAAGGGCCATGCAATAAATTCCACCCCCGGGGGAAATTTGTTTCGTACGTTGGCAGCTTCATCAACCCACATCCGTGAACCGTGGATTACTATGTGCTTTATCTTTGGCAGTTGTTTTGTTATGGTAATTACCGCGGTGGTGACACCGGATGCAAAGGGTTCAAGCACATGAACAACGGTCATAGATAAATAATAGGGAACTATGGTTCATTCTGTCAATCGGTGGTATATTTATAGATAAAAATTGCAGAGGAGACAAACCTATGGCGTACACCTTTCGGGATATTATCGATTCCCTGCCCCCGGAGAAGCGGCAGCAGGATGGTCTTTGGACCCGTTTTGTTTTGCGTCCCCTGTCTATCCCGATAACATGGCTTGCCCTGGCCCTGGGTTTAAGTGCAAATGGGGTATCCTACATATCGGTTATTTTTAGCCTGACCGGGGGTGTTCTCTTTTCCCTTGAGGGCTTTGCGCTTCCCCTCTGGGGCGCCATCATCCTTAATATGTTTTCAATTCTTGACTGTGTGGATGGCAATATTGCCCGGGTAACTAAAACTGCCGGCCCCTGGGGCGGATGGGCAGACGCGGTGATGGGATTTATTGCCTACACGGCGGTGTTTCTATCCACCGGTATCTATGTGTACCTACGGACCGGCTGGTGGTGGATCCTGGTGCTTACCGCCCTGACATCATCGGCCAATCTGCTTACTCGGGTAGCCTATCAAATCTATAAGAATATTGAAGGTAAAACCGCCCATGGATCGGTTTCCTTTGAACGGAAATTAGCGGAAAACGTAGGTGTTACCGGTTTTCTCATGCCTGCCCTGATTATTTGCCATTTTTCAGGCGGAATGGAGTATATTATTGCCTTCAACCTGCTCTTTTACCTGGGTGGATGTGCAGCAACGATTTTTAAGTTAGCGAAAAAGGCAAATTTAGCCGGGAAGAGCAGAAAAGAATCTTGTCAAACTTAACTTTTTTTATCATGCTAGTAGTATATGACTCTGTCAGATTTTGATGTTTGGTATAGGACCAGATACCGGCGGACTAGTTCTGCCCTTACAACTACTGCTATGGTTTTGGCCGATCTTTTCGGGGTCATGGTTTCCTTTGGGGCGGGTTTCTTTCTGGTTAACCTCTACGACATGAGCGCCATTAACTTTAAGTCCTTTGTTACTTATTGGCCCTATCTGCCGTTGTTTATTGTGGTGTTCCAGATAGCCCGGCTGTACCCCGGGATTTCCCTGGCGCCGGCGGAGGAGCTGCGGCATTTTACCATTGGTTCCGGTATGGCCCACGGGGGAATTATTATTTCCCGATATATTGAGGATACGGAATTTGATCCCATTTCTGTGGCCTTTATTATCAGTTTTGTTTTTTCAACCATCATCCTTTTAATCTGCCGATCCTGTATGCGGGCGATCCTGCAGAAGTCGAAACTGGGGGGTATTCCGGCGGTTATATTCGGCGGGGGGAACACAGGCCGCATGGTGGTGGATCGCTGTCTCCGGCGCAGGATTGGGTATGTGCCGGTCCTCATCCTGGATGACGATCCCTCCACGGGCGAGGAATACCAGGAGGTTCCTATCATTCATGATACCGGTATCGGGCCGGAACTGGTAAAGCGGTACAATATAAAAACGGCTATTGTAGCTATGCCAAAACTGGATCGTAAAGTCCTGGCCCATCTCCTTAACTACTCGGTTTCGGCGTTCCGGTATAATGTGTTAATCCCCGATTTTTTTAGCATAACCAATATTTGGATGTCCGTGCGGGACTTTGAGGGGATCCTCGGGCTCGCTACCAGCCAGAAACTGAAAATGTTCTGGAACCTGGGGATTAAGCGATTTATTGATCTGAGCATCGTTATTGTAGGGGGGATTCTCATACTGCCTGGGCTGCTGTTTTTTGCCCTGCTGATAAAACTCTCCTCCCCCGGGCCGGTACTGTACGGGCATACCAGGCTTGGACTTAACAACAAACATTTTAAGGCTTATAAATTCAGATCCATGGTGGTTGACGCCGAGGAACAGCTTGAAATAATGCTGGAATCGAATCCCCAGATCAAGGAAGAGTGGGAAACAAACCACAAGCTGAAAAACGATCCCCGGGTTACCGGAATTGGCCGATTTTTGCGGCGGACCAGTTTTGATGAATTTCCCCAGCTGATTAACATCGTTAAAGGCGAAATGAGCCTTGTGGGGCCACGCCCGGTGGTGGATGAGGAAGTCGAAAAATACGGTGAAGATTATAACCGCATTTTTTCCGTCAAGCCGGGGCTTACCGGACTTTGGCAGGTTTCCGGAAGGTCGGATACAAATTATGCGGAAAGGGTAGCCTTTGACACCTATTATCTGCAGAGCTGGTCGGTGTGGCTTGATCTTTGGATTCTGTATAAAACCGTTGGGGTTGTGGTTAGGGGAAAGGGAGCTTATTAGGTGAAGATAAAGGTACTTCTGCTCCTGATGTTCCTGAATGTTTTTTCCCTCTTTGGTCAGCTCCGTTCCTTTAATGATCTGTTTCCAAACCTTGATACGGAAAAAAGAGAAACGGTATTTTCCGGCATCCTCACCGAATCCGGGAATGCGGATGCCAGCCTGGGTTTATTACCCTCCGGGGAAATCGGAACGAAAATTTTCAATTTAACGATAACGGATCTGCGCCCTTCCTGTTTGGTGGAATCCTTGACGGTAATACCCTATCTTGATAAACCGATAGGACTTTTAGCGATATACAATGCCATGGGGAAGATACGCGGTTTAAAGGGGCGTTTGTACCATTCCGCTACCCGGGATGAAAATGTCCCTCTTTTTGAGGATGCGACCCGTATTGAAAGTCCAAGGCGAACCAGGGCTATACCGGACCCTGTGGATTCCACTATCCTGCCCAAGTCGGACAGAGTCTATGTATTGTTGAAGGATGTTAATTTCGGCAATTCCTACTATCAGGCGGATATTTTTACCGAATCCTATGGATTGCTGTATGGGTTATCGAATTTCAGGAACCTCTCCTATGTTATTCCGGTAATTAAAGAGGGAAAATTCAGGGCCCTGTTCTATGTTGAACCGGTTGCTGAGGGGGTTTTGGTTTATAGTGCCGCCGCAGCGGAGGTTTCCAATTTCATTTCGAACAGGATAAACATCCCTTCAGCTATCCGAAAACGGATTGAAGTTATTTTAAGCTGGTTAATTGATAATATATCAGAGTAAAAGATGCGAAACTTGACACGAATATGGTTTTTTGGGTAAGATAGTTAGGTAGAAAAAACTTGCGGATGTCGTATAACGGCTATTACCCCAGCCTTCCAAGCTGGAGACGAGGGTTCGACTCCCTTCATCCGCTGTAGTTTAAAGACTGGGTGTTTGCGCGGGAACTCCGTTGCAAGTGGCACACCCAGTCTTTTTTTGTCAGGTCCCTGTACCGGGGGTTGAAAAGTCGGGGTTCTTGAGAAGGGGCCTCTTGGGAGCGGGGGCCTTCTTGGGTTCGGAAACTTTTTTAGCCGCCGGTTTGGCTGCGGTTTTTGTTTTTGTGGCTGCGCCTTTTTTAACAGTCTTTGCCTTAGTTGCAGCGGCCTTAACCGCCTTAACTGCCTTTGGCTTTTTAGGTATTACGGTAAATTCAAGTTCTTTCCCGCAATGTGGGCATTTTGCCATGGTACTTCTCCTTTAGTGGTTGGATTCCTTAGTTTAAATATCGGTAAAAAACAGTAAGCCTTTAAGAAGAATTATTATGCTTACTTAGATGGCGCCTATCCGGTAAACCCCGTCCTCTTCCGCTACCATGGACTCCTTTTGTAAGGCTTCCAGGGCTTTATAAAGATCCGTCTTTTCTATTCCCGTGCGCTTGCGGAGTTCTTGTACCGAGGCGGGCCCTTCGGAAACCAGGGTACGAATTAGGCGGCCCCGGGCCTGCCGGAAGGAACCTTCGAAGGGGCTTTGCCGGGTGTAATGGGCGCTGTGGCGGTTAGGGTTTGGGGTGATTTTTTTCAGCGCCGCCCCGTAATCCATCAGGGCCCAGTACCATTTACGGGGATTTTTTTTATCCAGCACCGATTCAAGGATGGGGAAAATTTCAGCGTCCGACACCTTGGTGTCGGACGATACCTTCAGGCGATCTTGAAAGTAAAAGTGGATCACCGTTGCCCGTATGTTGGTTTCGATGAAAACCGCGGGGTAGTTATAGGCAAAGCAGGAAATAGCCCCGGCGGTATAGGCGCCGATTCCCGGCAGGGGGAGCAGTCCCTCGGGGGTATCCGGAACCTTCCCGTGATATTCGGTGGTGATGCAAGCGGCACACTCCTTGAGGTACCGGGCTCGGCGATTGTAGCCCAGGCCGCTCCATTCCCGAAGCACCTCCTCCAGGGAAGCCTTTGCCAGATCCCCCGGTTTTGGCCAGAGCTTCATCCACCGTTCCCAGTAGGGGATAACCCTATCGGTCTGGGTCTGCTGGAGCATGAACTCCGAAACCAGAACACCCCAGGGATCCGTATCCTCCCGCCAGGGGAACACCCTCCCCGCTTTTTTAAAATTGGTATAGATAATATTTCTGAATTCTGTCCGGTCCATTCAGCTTAGTTTTTCTTTGACCTTGGCTGCTATGAGGTCCGCAATCCCCTTAGGATCAAGGGTATCGGTGTCCACAACAAGATCTGCGAAGCTGTAGTCATCGTTATCAATGTTGTATATCCGCAGGTACCGTTCCCGATCCTGCCTATCCCGTTCTGCGGTAAAGGCCGCCACGGACTCAATGGTTCCGCCTTCGCGCTTAACAATACGTTTTGCCCGGGTTTCCGGCGCTGCCGTAAGGTATACCTTGAGATCCGCCTCGCCCAGCATCCATATGGCCAGCCTGGAACCAAGTACACAGCCTCCGGTCTCCCGGGCGATACTGAGCTGCCGCTGGTCCACTTCACGGTCCCAGGAATCGTCCGCAGCAGCCTGGGTGAGCACTTCCTCAAGGCTCATTCCCCGCTCCAAAGCTAAACTGCGGAAGGTAAAGTTAATAAACCGAAGCCCCAGCAGCTCCGAAACCAGCTTGCTGACCGTGGTATTGCCACACCCGCTTTTTCCCGATATGGCGATCCGTGGACCTTCGATGCGTGCATCGTCTTTCATTCTATATTCCTTAACTGTTCCCTGATATTTTCCAGGGCGTTCTTCATATCCACCACTGCCCGGCTTACTTCAAGAACCGGTGTTTTGGATCCAATGGTATTGACCTCCCGGTTTATCTCCTGGCAGAGGAAGTCGAGTTTCTTCCCGGGGCTTGGGTTCCGTTCTGTTTCGGAACGGAACTCCGCAAGATGCGAGGATAACCTGGATAATTCCTCAGAAATGGTATATTTCATTAGCAATACTGCGGTTTCAGCCAGGATACGGTTCTCGTCGATCCGGTCCCCCAGTAATTCGGCGAACCGGGTTTTTAGGTTTTCCTGAATGGAAGCTTCTAGGACGGGGACATGGGCGGATACGGCCTTAAGCGCTTCTTCCAGGTAAGCGATGTGACCCAGTATATCTTCCTGGGTATGCTTTCCCTCCCGAACCCGTTCCACCTCGAACTGGTCCACAGCTTTCTGAAGCAGGGGGGTAATAAGACTACGGTACTTCTGGTCGTCACGGT
Source organism: Treponema primitia ZAS-1 (assembly GCF_000297095.1). Lineage (NCBI taxonomy): Bacteria > Pseudomonadati > Spirochaetota > Spirochaetia > Treponematales > Treponemataceae > Treponema > Treponema primitia. The sequence goes on from NZ_AEEA01000029.1 coordinate 51,457, forward strand.
TCTTTTCTATCTCCAGTACCCCTTCCATTCCCAGGAGCAATGCCAAACCCGGTTTTTCCGGCAGGCCGAGCTCTCCGGCTAAATCAAGGATGCTGTCATAATAGGTTTTAGCTGCCCTATGATTTACCGAAATGAAAATATCGGAATTACGTTCCTTAACACGGATATTCACCTCTACCTTTCCCCGATTAAGCCTGCCGGCAACATAGTCCCGGATTTCTCTTTCCAACGAAGACAGGAAGGGAGGAAGGTTGACGAAAAGATCCAGGAAACGGCTGTTATAGCCCTTTATTTCCACCGAAAGGGAGATATTTTCATCCTGAATTTCCTGGCTGGCATAGCCGGTCATGCTTTTCATTGCGCAGTATCCTGGTAATAATCAAAAAGAACCCTGCCGAGCTTCCAGTTATCACCGGCGCCCATGGTAAGGAAGAGATCCCCGGGCTTAAGTATTCCCTTTAAAAGATCCGCCGCCCCCACGGGCTCTTCAATATAGTACACTCCGTCCTGAAGCTCCTTGGTTTTTTCAAAGAGGGTCCGGCCGGTAACTTCGCTGCTAACTACTTCCCTGGCGGAACCGTAGATTTTGTGGAGTACCACCTGGTTAGCGGTTTTAAAGGAAGCGGCAAACTGATCCAACAGGGCTGCTGTTCTGGTATAGGTGTGGGACATAAAGCTCAGAACAATCCGGCGTTTGGGGTAAAATTCCCGCAGCCCCTCCAGGGTGGTTCGGATAGCGGTGGGATGGTGTCCGTAGTCATCCATAAAAAGTATGCCCCCCGCTTCCCCGAGGATCTCCTGCCGCCTCCGGCTGCCCCGGAAATCTTCCAGGGCCTGCCGTACCGCTTCGCGTTTCTCGCCGGTCCATCCGCCGTATTCCGCTTTTACCAGGGAGTCCGTCAGGGCCAGGGCTGCAACGGCGTCCAGGGCGATGTGCCGTCCGGGAAGACGCAGCTTTAATTCTCCGGGAAATCCCGCTATCCGCAGGGTAGTCCGTTCCTCCCCTGTTTGCAGTGATACTATTTTAAAATCGCCCTTGGCATGTACACCATAGGGAATAAGCTTGACGATCCCCTTGTTGACCGAATTGGCAACCTCGGTTGCACCGGGATCATCGGCGCAGTAAATCAATTCACCGTTGATGGGAAGCAGCTTGGCATATTCAATAAAAGCATTCCGGATCGATTCGTAGGTAGGATAATAATCCTGATGATCGCTTTCCACGCTGGTCAGGACAATGCGCCGGGGATGAAAGGACAGAAAATGCCGGCGGTATTCACAGGTTTCGGCTACAAAATATTTGTTTCCAAGGCTGAGGGTTGAGCGTCCGCCGAATCCATTAACGGCGCTTCCCGCGAGGATACGCGCAGGAAGCCCCGCCGCCCGTATGAGGGTTCCCGCTATGGCGGTGGTAGTGGTCTTCCCGTGGACGCCGGCAATACCGGATGAGTCGAAAAGGGCAGAATAGGCGCCAAGGGCCTCGGTATATTTCAGCACCGGGATACCGCGCTTTTCCGCCTCCGCAATTTCACTGTTGCTGTCCCTGGAATAGGCCGCCGAACGGATCACCAGAACGGCGTCTTGGGGAATATGTTCGGGGGCAAAGGATTCATAGTAGGGAACGCCCAGTTCCTTGAGGATCCCATCGGTATAAAAGACCTCATCCCTATCGGATCCGGATATATTGAACCCTGAATTGTGGAGTAGTTCCGCCAAGGCGCACATACCGGTACCCTTGATACCGATGAAATAAACAGTCGGCGCTGGCAACGAAGTTCCGGAGCTATCGGTTCGAGAACCGTTCCAGGAAAGAAGCTTCTCAAAATTCATACAGCCATGGTAGCCCATGGGATCTTTTTTTTCAACCGCGCCGTGAGACCCCTAAACATCCTCAATAATAGGCGGGAGCTGATAGTTCCTGTCCTCACCGGAAAGGGGGTCCCGGAATGACAGGCCCTGGGCCTGTAATGCCAAGGGACGATCCGTGCTATCCGGCTCCGGCAGCCCCCCGTAAAGTGTGTCATTGAGGATGGGATATCCCAACCATGCCAGGTGGCAGCGTATCTGGTGGCGGAATCCCCGGGCAATGCGCACCCTGAGACAGATGACTTTTTCGGTAGGATTCAATTCCAGAATCTCGGTTTTATAGAGGCTTCCCCTATCCAGGATAAACTCCGGATGTTTTTTTTTGGAAGAAGTATTTGGAAGGACGGGTCGTACCGCCCTTCTCCCGGGGCCATAGGAACGGAAGCCGCTTTCAATGGCAAAAGGAACCGTTCTTGTAGCAATTTCCGGAAACCCTGCGGGGGGAAATCCCGGCAAAGGAGACTGGACTATGGGGCTTGTAAGGGCGCCGTATTCCTTGACGAGGGTCCCCTGCTCCTGTTGTTCTTCCAGGGCTTCCAAAGCTTCCTGGGTCCGGGCAATCAAGACCAGTCCCCGGGTTCCGTAATCAAGCCGGTGAAGGAGGCCCCCCTCCCACTCAAGCCTGCTGCGGGGACTACGGAGCTCCGGGTAGAGGCTTGCGCACCAGTCCAGGAGAGTATCCCCTCCCCCGCCTTTAAGGGGCGCCGAGTGCATCAGGGGGGGTTTGTAGACCACTAGGAAGCCTTCGGCTTCGGCCAGTACCCAAGGAATCACCGAAAATCTTTTGTCAGGGAAAGGCCGCGTTCGGTAAACAGACCTTCCAGTTGATCAAAGGGAATGACTATTTCTATGAGGCCCATCACATAGGGGGCAATTTCATAGGGATCCCATTGGAACCCCAGGCCTTGGGAATTTAAGAAGAAATCTTCCAGCTTATCCACCGAATTTTCAAAGAATCCCTGTTCGGACAGGGGAATCCAGTCCGGTATTTCCATTAGTTTACGGAGCGCAGCTTCCACCAGATCATTCAAGTCTGATTTTGTATCTTCCCGGAGGATATCATTGAGAGTAAGCTGCCGCTTTTCATCCAGACTAAAGACATAATAGTCCCTATTCCGCATACCATGGGCGCCGCCGGTATAATATTCCCACTCCCGGCTGATTACCGTTACCTTTGAAGTACCGGCGCTGAATTTAAAAGCTTCGTTGTAAAACCAGTTTAGCGCCTCCCTGGGCATATCAGGAATTCGTTCCGCCACAAGCCGCATTTCCCCGTACATTTTGTCGTAGCCGTAGAGCCGTTTATTGGCGTATTCGTCAGCATTTTGGCCCTCGTACAAAATATCAAGAATGAATCGTTTCCCCGATGCGGTGATATCAAATAATGAAAGGGCAATATCCATTTTGGGACTGGTATCCGGCGCACCGGGATAGAGAAAAACAGTCCTCTGACTGTACAGGGGTATATAATCACGGGCTTCCCGACTTGAGCCGCCGGAAACCGCCGATCCGGTGCTTGTACAGGCCGCAGAAAACAGAGTCAAAAAGCAGAGAAGGGCCAGTTGGATGGTTCGTTGCAATTGTTTTGTTTTCATAAACCAAAGTATTGAAGTGTTTATACCTTAGAGTCAAGGCAATATATTGACAATACTGGGGAAATTTTATATATTTCTGCTACCCCTTGTGGGTGTCGTGTCTCCTTCGTCTAGTGGTTAGGACATCGGGTTTTCATCCCGACAACGGGGGTTCAATTCCCCCAGGAGATGGAACAAAAGCCGACCCTTAAGTCGGCTTTTGTTTTGGAATTTTTGCGCCGCAAAAATTCCGTGGTAAAATGAACAGGGCTGGAAAGCCCTGTGGGGAATTGAAGCCTTTTCGCTGGAAAGCGTCCAGGGATGGACGCGGGCGAAAAGGCCGGCCTGGAGGCGGAGGGCAGGAGCCCGAAGCCGTAAGGCAATTCCCCCAGGAGATGTACTACAGTATAATAATGACTATCAGAATGGATGCCTTGGTTGGGGCCATTGCAGTTGCCCTGGACATTGTCGAAGGGGAACTGCTGGGGGCAAGTACCCACCACGGAAAGCGCATTGCCGCCCTTTGTTCCGCCATGGGACGGCATTTGGGGCTAAACGAAGACGACCTGGGCTCCCTGACCAGCTGCGCGCTGCTCCACGATAACGCCCTTACGGAATATATTTTAGCCGAACGCGAAGGCCGGGAATCCAGCATGAAGCTCCACTGTGAGTTCGGCCAGCGGAATGCGGATACCCTGCAGTTCAAAACCAACATCGACGGCTTTATTCTCTATCACCACGAGCGGGCTAATGGCGACGGGCCCTACGGAAAAAGGGCGGGGGAATATCCCCTTGGGGCTGAGCTGATTGCGATTGCCGATTTTATCGATGTTTCCCATCACCTGCAAAGGGTAAGCCTGGATCAACTGCCCCAACTCCGGCAGGACATTGCCGCTAATACCGGAGTAATCCATACCCCCCTTGCCGCAGAGGCTATGCTGGCGGCGCTGGACGAAGCCATGCTTCTTTCCCTGGGGGATGACCGGATCCTGGACACTGCGGACAGGCTGATCCCCCCCTGGACCATGGACATGGACAGCCAGGTAATTCTGAACCTTGCGGGCTTCGTCAGCCATATTATCGACTATAAATCCGCTTTTACACGCCGCCATTCCGCGGGGATAGCCGACAAAGCCTGGAGCATGGGGCAATACTACGGCTATGACCATACCATGCTGTCGGAGCTGTACCTTGCCGCCAGTCTCCACGATATCGGCAAGCTGACTATTCCCACGCAGATCCTGGAAAAACCGGATAAACTGGACGACCATGAATTCAATATCATCAAAGGGCATGTACTCAAAACCTATGAACTCCTTGGGGATATAGACGGGTTTGAACAGATCCGGAGCTGGGCCTCCAACCATCATGAAAAACTGGACGGTTCCGGGTACCCCTTTGGGAAAGGGGCGGATGAGCTTGATTTCAATTCCCGGCTCATGGCCTGTATCGATATATACCAGGCGGTAAGCGAAGCGCGGCCCTATCATCCCGAGCGGGATCACAAAACCACCATGGAGATTCTCTATGATATGGCAGGAAAGGGTTATGTGGATGAAAAAATCGCGAAGGATATGGATAAAGCCTTAAGTATACGGACCTAGTTAGCTTATGTCTGGGCGCAGGACCTCCGCTCCGTTGCGGTACACATAGCGGGGTACGGCGCCTTCGGCCATGTAGCAGTGGATCAGGACCCGGATGGTTTTTGGAAGACTCCCCACGGCGGCGGATTCCTGGAGGGAGAAGAGGGCGGTCTCCCCTGCCCGGCCGGATTTACGCAGGGCGGTGGCGGGGTTTAGTACGTCCAGATCCGCCGTTACCGAGAATATCACCGAAACCAGATCCGGTTCTTCCAGTTTATTGCGAACCAGGAGTTCGTCATAAAGGGCGGCCACCTGTTCCACCATATCCTGGGGATCGTTTTTACACTGGGTTGCCCCCCTAAGGGCGAAAAGCCGCTTGTCCGCTGTCATGTTCTGTTTCCTCCCGCCGCCACTATGATAAACGCCGCCAGGGTGGCTATGACGGCGCCGAATATTCCCAGGGCTATATATAATCCGGCGCCTCCCAGGAGGCGGTACTTTCTGTCGTGAACGATAATCCATACATTCAGAATAATCCCATAAATCGAGCTTACCGCCAAGGAAAGCCCAAGGATAACCGATAGGCGGAGGAGCAATAGCTGGGTCCGGTCCATAAATTCCTGGGCAGTTCCGATACCGTAGAGGTATACCACCAATAGGCTGAGCAAAAAGAAAAAAAGAACCGCCCGTTTTACCAGGATCGCGATGAAAGGTTTTTTTAACGGCCGGGAAGCAGGCATCCCTGGGATCTCCTCTGACGGATTGCTAGAAATCCGGGTTACATATTATCATATTAATACTATAATATAATATATCAGGAAGGTTCTATGAAGAAAGTAGTTGGGTTATTGATAATACTTATTCTTGCCGGAGCGGCCTTTTTTTTCGGCTGGGCGCAGCTGCCGGTTCCACCAGGTTCCTACGGAGTGATACGATCAAAAACCCATGGCGTTGATACCATTTTGATACGGGAGGGAGAATTCCGCTGGATCTGGTATAAACTTATTCCCACCAATACGGTTACCCTGGTTTTTACCCTGAACCCGGTTTCCAGGACTATTTCCGCCGATGGGAACCTGCCATCGGCGGAAACCTATGCGGCTGCGGCGGGGATTAACGCGGATTTTTCCTACGAGTTAGGGGCGCTTATTTCCTTTACCCTAAGGGCCGCTTCTCTACCATCCCTGGTACGCGAAAAAGGGCTTGACGGCCAGGAGAGTTTGGAGAACTATGAAAATGAACTGGCGGAAAAACTTGATTTCTTTGTCCTGGAGCGGCTTGAAGCCTATGCATTGGATCTAAAGTTTACCCAAGGCCCCGTAAAAACCGCCGCCGCTGCCCGGTTAGAAACGGAAATACTCCAGGCTTTTCCGGATATAGAGAATTTTTCCTGTACCGTTCAGAACATCAAGCTGCCCGATCTTGCCCTCTACAATACGGCCCGGTCGATTTACGAGGAGTACCTTGATAAGCAGAAGGAGTTCCTTAAAACCGAAATGGCGGGTCAGGCGGAGCGGAGCGTCAATTCCCTGTTTCGTTTCGATGAACTGGAAAAGTATGGTGAATTGCTCACCAAATACCCGGTATTGCTCCAATATCTGGCTCTTCCCAGGCCCTGATGTTGTATTAATGCTGATGGTTTTAGTATAATATGTTCTATGCATATCTTGATTGAGAGGTTTATCCATGACCGCAGCTCGGTTTAAAACTTTTTTCTTTTTGATACTCCTTGTGGTTTTGCTGTTTCCTTTGGCGGCTCAGGATTCGGAAGATGAAGGGGATGATGGCGATGAGGATGAAGGCGGAGGAGTTCAGCTCCCCATAGATTCGGATTGGCCGGACACTATCCCTGAGGTATATTCCCGGGGCGATAAGATTTTCGGTATTTCCCTGGGCGCCCTGTTTCCTCTATTTTTTGTCGGAGAATCGGGTATCCTGTCCAACAATGTAAACATAGGCGGTACTCTTGCCCTTTCTTACAACTACTTTTTTAACAGCCATTTGTTTTTTGGGGGAGAATTGGGAGGTATGTTTGCTTCAACAAAGGGGGAAAATGTAATGTTTATTGTCCCCATGGGCCTGCGGATAGGCTATCAGTTTATCCTGGGGCACTTTGAAGCGCCCTTCGCCCTAATGGTTGGCATTGCCCCGCAAAAATATTTGGAAGAAGGTTATTTTGGGTTTTTTGCAAAACCCTCGGCATCCTTATTCTGGCGCTTTAATTCCGACTGGTCATTTGGGCTGAACACCGCCTGGTGGTGGGTTCCTCAATGGGCGGATAGGTCTGTATATGGCAATTTCGTAGAACTTACCTTATCAGCACGATATCATTTCTAATACAGGATGAGAAAAATGTTTGCATTGTATGATAAAATTAAACTTTTTGCACCCGCTGTTTTACTTCCTCTCCTGATTATAGCGGCGGGCTGCGCCCAGGATTCCATTTTTGATGATATATCCCATGAAGTACCGCCCACTAAGCCTTTCATTGTAGGGGGGCCTTCCAAAATAATCGAAGCGGGGGGGAAACTCTATGTTACCAACGGTAGAATCTTTGAATATGATTTGACCGGAAACGGACGTTGGAAAAGATCCACTTCCGGCCCCGGCGGAAAGGTCCAGGATTTGGCCGCCGATTCAGGTTTTCTCTATGCCCTGTCTATTATTGGTACCGGGCGCAATTTTCAGGTATGGCAAAAAGAAAAAGACGGCAGCGAATGGACGCGGCTTACAGCGGCAACCGAGGCCGAAGGCTACACTGTGCAAAGTTTATTCGGCACCGAGGATCAGTTGTTTATGGGGGCATCCATAAGCAACGGCGGGGGAAATGACTACGCGATTTTATATAAAAAAGGCACCGAATTATACTTTTTAGAGAAAACAAATGGAATCCTCAGCGGAGCCGGAAAAATAGATGATGTCTACTATTTAGGAACCCTGGGAAGCGGAATCCATATGGTAAAGAAAGATCAATTAGATCCGTCCATCGCCACACCTGATGTTACAGCCGCAGTGTCAGTTCCCATGGATGCTATTCCCACAAGGATTGCCGGATTTTTACAGCCCACCGGCGCCGATTATATCATAGCCGCCAGCAGAAACGGTTATATTTTGTACGGCACGAAGGACGGCTTTACGGTTCCCACAACATCATTGGGGGGAACCTTTACCGGCGCCCTAGCCTTGACCCCGGCGTATACCTATACGGGGAGTTCATCTGAACCTGTTGCGGACACTATGCTGCTCCTTATAGGCATAGATGGAAGGAAAAGCTACTCCAACCATGGATATAAGGAAGTGGCATTTAATATATACTCCGGAGTTGTAGATGGGGAATACCCCAAAGAACCAGGAATTGGAGATCCTACCAGTATTGATAAAAACGGGAACTATGTTTCGACCCTCAAGAAATATCCGGTCACATCAATGTATGCCTTGGAACATATCTCCGAAGCAGAGCCAAATCCTATCATGTTTGCTTCCACCCCGAAGGAAGGTCTCTATTCCTACCGGTATCGGTCTAACGGGGGAGGCTGGCAATGGAACCACGAAGAATAGGCGGTGGATGATCTCTTTACCGTCCAGGGGGCGGGAACTTCCGAGGGACGGGATCAAGGCCCCTTGGCGGATCGTATGCGTCCCCGGACCCTGGATGATGTGGTTGGTCAGGATCATATCGTCGGTCCCGGCAGACTGCTCCGTCGGGCAATCCAGGCGGATCGCCTTTCCTCGGTAATTTTCTACGGGCCCCCGGGTACGGGAAAAACCAGCCTGGCCCGGGTAATCGCCAATACTACCAGAAGTACCTTTGAGAGCCTCAACGCTGTGCTTGCGGGGATAAAGGATATACGGGAAGCCATAGATCGTTCCGATGAACGGCGGCGGCTCTACGGCAAACGGACCATCCTCTTTGTGGACGAAGTGCACCGCTGGAACAAGGCCCAGCAGGATGCCCTGCTCCCCTGGGTGGAAAACGGTACGGTGATCCTGGTGGGGGCCACCACGGAAAACCCCTTCTTCGAGGTGAACCGGGCCCTGGTCAGCCGGAGCCGCATCTTCCAGTTAAAGCCCCTGACTACGGTAAATCTCCGGGAAGCCGCGGACCGGACCCTGGCGGACAGGGAACGGGGTTACGGCAAGTGGCGGGTGAGCTTTGAGGAGGGCGCCCTGGAGCATCTGGTAGAGGTAGCCGGTGGGGATGCCCGGAGTCTCCTCAATGCCCTGGAACTGGCGATTGAAACCTCCGTACCCTGGCCCCCTATGGAGGGTACCGAAATCCATGTTGGGTTTGAGGCCGCCGAGGAAAGCATACAGCGCCGGGCGGTCCTCTACGACCGGGATGGGGACTACCATTTCGACACCATCAGCGCCTTTATAAAAAGTGTCCGCGGCAGCGACCCCGACGCCGCCTTGTACTGGCTGGCCAAGATGGTCCGCGCCGGCGAGGATCCTTCGTTTATTTTCCGCCGCATGATCATCCTTGCCAGTGAAGATGTAGGCCTTGCGGACCCCGCTGCCATAAACGTGGTTATCTCCTGCGCCCAGGCCTTTGACCGCATCGGTTTCCCGGAGGGTAATTTTCCCCTGGCCCACGCCTGCCTGTATCTGGCTACGGCTCCTAAGTCTAACACCACCCTGGCCTTCTTCGATGCTCTGGCAGAGGTAGATAGGGAGGACGCCGAGGTTCCCAGCCATCTCCGGGACGCAAGCCGGGACAAGGAGGGCTTTGGTCACGGGGAGGGCTATATTTATCCCCACGCATACCGGGACCATTGGGCTGCCCAGCAATATCTTCCCACGGCGCTCCGGGGCAAAACCTTCTACAATCCCTCACGGATTGGGTATGAGGAAAAGATCCGGGAGGAGGTGTTACAAAAGCGAGAACTCCAGGCGGCGGTTATCATGGGCGATGCCCACGGCGATACCGCCGATGGAGAATTCCTCTCCTGGTCCGCTTCTTCAAAAGGCCGGGAAGGCTGGTTCAAGCGGCTGGAATCCGGCCGAAGCGCCCTCCTCCTATCGGACCGGGATACCATTCTGGAGCAGTGTTCCATAGCCCGGCACCACCGGGTTCTCATCCCCGCCGCCAATGACGGACTCCTCCTTTGGGAATGCCTCCGCCGCGTCCCCGAGGGACTGTCCGCTGCCCTGGTGGACAGCGATACTGCCCGGGAAGCCCTGCTTCGCTATGCCTCGGGGATCGATGAGCCTGAACAGCCCATAATTGCCGTACAAAAGAGCGGGAGCCCGCTCCTGCCTACTCCGGAAGACGCGGACGCCTGGTTTGACTGCCATAGCTTTGACCATATCCTTGCCCGGGAGCCCTGGCGGCGGGGATTTGGCGCCATTACTCCCCAGGCGGCATTTACCGCCTTTGCAGAAGCCGCCCGCAGCCTGCTGGCGGATGGCGGGGATCTGGTACTGCTCCAGTCCCCACCGAAGCTTGGGGAGCGTATATCCCGGATCATTGCCGGAGAAGCCTCTATAGCTGAAACCGGCCGTATTCAGGAAGCCCCGATCCACGCCCTCGTTAAGGCCGAAGAAGCTTTCTTCGCCGAGACCGAAGGGGCCGGCCGCTGGATCTGGGATGGGGAAACCATGGAACACAGTTTTACTGCGGCTGGTTTCAAAACTACCCTGACCGTATTGGACCAGGCTGAAGAGCGGCTTCTTACCGAAAAGGACATATCCCTCTGGTTTGACCCGGAACGTTCAAGCTGGGGGAGCTTTATCCATAAAGCGCTTGGGGCAAAGGACTTTCAAGCCCTAGCAGCCATGCTCCGGGACCGGGCTAAACAGGGACCAATACGGTGGAAGTGGCGGAGTCTGCTGCTTAAGGGAAGAATTAACCGGACTTAGTAATTATGCGGAGGGAAGTTCTTTGGGAGCATATTCCGGGCCGGTGTATTTTTTCAGGGCGGTCATCACCTGTTCCATATCCAGGGGCTTGCCCACATGGTCGTTCATCCCGGCGGCCATGCATTTTTCCACATCCTCCGCAAAGACATTGGCGGTCATGGCAATGATGGGTATTTCCCTGGCACGGGGTATGTCCAGGGCGCGTATTCGGCGGGTCGCTTCGTAGCCGTCCATTTCGGGCATGTGGACATCCATAAAGATAATATCGTAGTTGTAGGGGTGGGCTTCGAATTCCTTGACCACCTCAACACCGTTTTCGGCGCAGTTTATCGTGAGGCCGTAGGGTTCCAGTATTGCTATTACGATTTCCCGGTTAATTTCCACATCCTCAGCCAGGAGGATACGCTTTCCTTCCAGGTGCAGGTCCTCGGACTGCTCCGTTTCTTCCGCGGCGCCGCCGGTATCCGGGCTGAGGTACTGGTTAAAACAGTCCACCAGGAGGGATGGGAAAAGAGGCTTGGGGATAAAGCCGTTTACCCCCGATGCCTTTGCCTCCTCTTCGATTCTAGCCCACTCTACCGCAGAAATCATAATTACTATTGCCTTGTTTCCCACAGTTTTTCTGATGGTCCTGGTTAATTCGATACCGCTGACACCGGGCATACGCCAGTCCACAAAGAACATATCATAACGCCGGCCCTCTTCGATAAGTTTGGTCGCGGCCTGGCCGTCCTCAACGACATCGCAATGGAAACCGATCTTTCGGGCCATGGACAGGAAATACTCCCGAAGATCCTCGGAATCGTCCACCACCAATACATTGATCTTGTCGATTTCCAGGAGACCCTTCTTTACCGCGCTCTTTTTGGATTCCTTCCCCCGTTCAGCCTGGATATAAAACTTAAAGGTGGCGCCCTTGCCGTATTCCGATTCCACCCAGATCCTGCCGTCCATCATTTCCACGATACGTTTTGAAATAGCCAGCCCCAATCCGGTACCCCCGAACTTTCGGGAGATGCTGCTGTCCGCCTGCACAAAGGAATTGAAAAGCTGGGCCTTCTGTTCCTCCGTAACCCCAATCCCGGTATCACTCACCTCGATCTGAATGGTACAGATCCCGTCTTTCTCGTCTATTTTGTGGATGTCTACGGTGATATTCCCCTTTTCGGGGGTGAATTTTATGGCGTTGGAGAGGAGGTTGGCGATAACCTGGAAGAGCCGCTGCTCGTCGGAGACGATAAATTCCGGAACATCCTCATCGCTGTGGATAAAGAAATTCTGCGACTTCTCCTCAATCTTGAATTCCACCACATTGGTTACCCGGATAAGCATTTTTTCAAAGTCAAATTCGGTATAGGAAAGATCAAACTTGTTCGCTTCGATCTTGGACATATCCAGAATATCGTTGATAACCCCCAGGAGATGGGTAGAGGCATTTTCGATCTTCCCTAAACAGTAATCCTTTTTTTCCAGCTCCTTGGAAGATTTGGCGATATTGGTCATCCCTATGATGGCATTCATGGGGGTGCGGATCTCGTGGGACATATTGGCCAGGAAATCCGACTTGGCGGAACTGGCCCGTTCCGCCGCTTCCTTGGCCTGGGCAAGTTCTTCCACATCGTGGAGCATCAGCATGGCCCCCTCCACGGTGTCCTCCCCGGAAACCATGGGAGTAAAATGGATAACATAGCGCCGGGGTAAGCCATCCGCCTTGATATCCACCCTTTCCTGGAGGGTCAGAGATTTCCGCTCCTCCATGGCGGTACGGAATATTTCAAAGAGCATGGTCCCCCACTCGGGGTTAGCAAACCTATCAAACACATCCCGGTAAGGACGGCCGTTGATATGCCCAAAATTTTCTATCCCCGCTTCCCGTAAAAAGGCGTTGGTACAGTACACAAAGCGGCTTTCCGCATTCAGAATAATGATCATATCCGGACTGTTTTCCAGGAGCAGGTGCATATACTTTTCCTGCTTCACCTGCTCCAGGGTCCGCAGGGATTCTAAGTTAGTGGATGCCAGGGCAAGGCGTTTATTGCGGTCCAGTGTTTCCTGGAGCCTGCGGGCCTGCCGGGAAAGCCGGGTATTGTCCCCCGTAAGGTTCCGAATGTACTCAAGGATCTCCGGTGTTAGGGTTTGACCCACACTAAGGGCCAGAGATTCTACCGTGCGGGATTCAGGACTGTTTTTAATTGCAGAGCTATCCATTATGTTCCTCTAAAAAGTGCAAATAGCAAAGGTAAAATTATGTACGCGGTTTAAAAGCTTGCCATCCTCTGTGGATGATGGGCAAATTTCCCCGCCGGAATAACATATTTGATAGGGGTATTTTCCGCCTAAAACCCCCATTACCTTTTTCATTTCATCATCGCTGTTGGGGCCAAGCATGAAGTTCCTGGTCAGGCAGGGGTACAAAAGGAGACCACTGATAGTTCCGTCCTCCAGGGCTCTTTTCACGGCGGTTTCGGCAGTTTCCAGAACCCCCTTATAGTCTATGGTTCCCAGGGCCACCGTGGCGCCCAGCGGCGCTTCCCCGCCCAAAAGGGCGTAACCTTCCGGGCTTAAGCCGTAGATACCCCGACCGGCCGGCTTGGTACCGTCATTGTAGTTTACCATAATGGGAAACGAAGTGGGAGATTCAATGACCCGTTCCTTGGGAATCCCTATGGTTTCAAGGTAATCCAGGAAGGGCATATCATTCACCTTTCTCAACAGACAGCCTTCGGATTCGGTAATAACGGCGGTTAATTTCTGGATCTTGTCATCCGAGATGGAGTTTACATGGAAGGCGGGCCGGATATTCCCCTTTACCAGGACCAGGGCCAGGGTGTTTTTAGAGGCTGCGCCATTATGGATAACCTGGCTTTCATGGAGATCCGAGGTTGAATCGCAAGAAATCGTGCCGAATACGGGTATACCCCGGCCCAGTTTGTTTATTTCTTCCAAAATCGGGGCGGCTCCCACGGAACTCATCATGGGCGCGTAAGAAAGTATCAGCGCCGGTTCCCCGCCCAGGGAAGCTAAAGCCTGGTTGTAGACCCCCGTAATGGCAGGCCGTATATCCCCCGGGTCCAGTTCCCCGGATATGGCGGCGGAAAAGCTTACATCGTCGCTGGTCAGCACCGAAAGGCTCAAAAGCTCCAGGCCGCACTTGTCCAGGACCGCATTGCCCACGGTGGTACAACCCACTACGTCGAAGGGCAGCTTTTTGCAGACCGCCTCCACCACCCCGGTTTCGATAAATTCATGGTAACAGGCTATGATACCCACGGAATTTTTAAGCAATTTGCCCGATAAATCAAGCTGCGCAAGGATTTCCGCTACCGCCGCGTCAACATCATCAATTTCCGCCGTATTGGCATTCAGCATTTTTATCATTTTTTACCCGCTACTTGTAAAATATTCTACAATTTTTTGAAGTTTACTCCATAAAATTGACATATACAAGCACGGATCAAAAAAAGCTAAAGTTTAGGCCGTTTTCTACCGAAACTGGTAATGGTAAGGAGTATTAAGACTTTTAGATCCTAACCAACCCAAAGCAAGGATGCATTGGGAGACATTATCAAGGAGGATGATATGATCATCAACCATAACCTATCCGCTATGTTTGCGGACAGGTCCCTCAAGGTTACCCAAAATAACCTTACCAAGTCCATGGAGAAGCTTTCTTCCGGACTTCGTGTCAACCGTGCGGGAGACGACGCTTCCGGGCTTGCGGTTTCTGAAAAGTTACGCAGCCAGATCCGGGGGCTCAACCAGGCTTCCGCAAACGCCGCAAACGGCATTTCCTTTATCCAGACCAGCGAAGGATATCTCCAGGAGACCCAGGACATTATCCAGCGTATGCGGGAACTGGCGGTACAGGCTTCCAACGGTGTTTACACCGACGAAGACCGTATGCAGATCCAGGTGGAAGTTTCCCAGCTCATTGACGAAGTCGACCGGATTGCCAGCCATGCCCAGTTCAACGGCATGAACATGCTCACCGGCCGTTTCGCCCACCAGGTGGGGGACAACGTGGTCACCGCCTCTATGTGGTTCCATATCGGCGCCAACATGGATCAGCGGGAGCAGGTGTTTATCGGCACCATGACCTCCTTCGGACTTGGGCTCCGCAATATCGGAAACGGCGAGTTTATGGACATGCAGTCCCCGGAAGAGTCAAATCGGGCTATCGGGACCCTGGACGCTGCCATCAAACTCATCAATAAGCAGCGGGCAGACCTGGGCGCCTACCAGAACAGGTTGGAACACGCCATTGTCGGCCTGGACGTTGGAGCGGAGAACATGCAGGCTTCGGAATCCCGGATCAGGGATACCGATATGGCTAACCAGATGGTGAGCTATATGCGGGATCAGATCCTGTCCCAGTCCGGAACGGCCATGCTGGCCCAGGCGAACCAGCGGACTACCTCGGTCTTGCAACTTCTCCAATAAGACATTACAGTTATAACTGAAAGGGGTGTTCTGTCTTAGGATAGGACGCCCCCAACCCTGTTCTTTGACAAAAAGACCCTCGTTGGCGCGTTTAGCGCATGCGCACGGCGGTACGGATCGTTTATAACGGAGTTTATACACCCTTAAACCGGTGTAACCCGGGATAACCGCTTCGTTCCGTACAAAGAAGTTCCGGGAGGAATGGCGCGAACCTCCTTCCGGAGCGACTTATCGTGCGGTTCGAGTATGGCAAAGGAAAGCCATACTTACCAACGCAAGGAGGGTTATATGATTATTAATCACAACATGAGCGCCATGTTTGCCAATCGCACACTTGGGGTTACGCAGGCCGATGTACAACGGAGCATTGAAAGGCTCAGTTCAGGTCAGCGTATTAACCGGGCGGGCGATGACGCTTCCGGGCTCGCGGTCTCCGAGAAAATGCGGGGCCAGATCCGGGGTTTGAACCAGGCTGAGCGCAATATACAGAACGGTGTGTCCTTTATCCAGGTTACCGAAGGTTACCTTCAGGAAAGCCAGGATATCCTGCACCGTCTGCGGGAGCTGTCCGTACAGTCCGCCAACGGTATCTATACCGATGAGGATCGTATGCAGATTCAGGTTGAGGTTTCCCAGTTGGTCGATGAAATCAACCGTGTAGCGAGCCATGCTCAATACAACGGGATGAACATCCTCACCGGGTCCTTTGCCCAGAATTCATCCGTTAACCGGATTATGCAGCTCCAGGTCGGGGCCAATATGGATCAGAACGAACAGATCTTTATCGGTACCATGACCGCTCAGGCACTTGGTTTACAGAACACCCAGGGCGAGGACGGGAATATTTCCATCGTCTCCCCTGAGGAAGCCAATCAGGCTATCGGCTCAATCGATTCTGCATTGAAGTTAATCTCCAAGCAGCGAGCTGATCTTGGCGCGTATCAGAACCGGTTTGAAATGGCCGCGGAAGGAATCGCTGTTGCAGCGGAAAACCTCCAAGCCTCCGAATCCCGGGTGCGGGATGCGGATATGGCGACCGAAATGGTTGCCTTTACCAAGGATTCGATCCTGTCCCAGGCGGGGAATGCTATGCTGGCCCAGGCCAATGTGCAGACCCAGTCGGTGTTACAGCTTTTGGGCTAGGGCCCACTTGGCTAATATTTCATAACCAGTGAGGCGTTACGAGAGACTTCTGGACGTCGTCTTTTGAAGCGTGCAATTGCTGATTGCTGCAATCCTAAGATTGCTTGGACGGGGAAGTCGCGCCCTTCTCCGCCCTTTTTTGAAAGCCACGATCTTCTCTTAATTTGAAGATTATGTATATTTTTTGGGAGGTACCTATATGGGTACTGTATTAGCCGCTCGGGGTGTAATTCCCCAGCAGGAACTCCCGCAGATTCGTGCGTCTAAGGCCGCTTCGGCAGCCCATGCCGCTGCAATAGAAAGATTTGAATCAACCCTGCCGGGAAATCGGAGTCCAGTGGAACAAGCTTCCGTGGATATAGGAGCTACCGTTGCGGATCTTGAACGGGTCACGCTGGCCTTAAATCGAAGGCTCAAATTCGAAGTAGACCACGAGTCCCATGAGGTAATCGTCAAGGTCATCGACGGCGAAACCGATAAGGTAATTAAGATACTTCCACCGGAAGAATTGCAACGACTGCATAATAACATCAAGGAGACCATCGGTTTCTTATTCGACGAAAAAGTGTAGGGTTACCGAAGCAAGCGGGGTATGTCCGATATTTATGTGCCCGGAGTAAAAAGCCGGTTTAATACCGATAAACTCATTGATGACCTGATGAAGGTTGAGCGTGTTCCCAGGGACCGCGTGGAAAGGCGTGTAGAGACACTCCAAACTGAAAAAACCTATTGGCAGGAGATGGGCCGGCGCATGGGTACCCTGCGGGACAGCGCCAGGCTCCTTTTTTCTTTTCAAAACCCCTTTAACGAACGAATAGTTATTTCCCAGGACGATTCGGTAATTAGCGCCATCGCCACCCGGGAAGCAACGGAGCAGGACCATCGCTTTACGGTAAAGCAGGTCGCCGCAGCGGACCGGTTCATATCCTCCCCCCTTGAGGAAAATTACCGGATACCCAACGGAACATACAATTTTTCCGTGGGGGAAGATCAGATCTCCTTTGCATTTCGCGGGGGCAGCCTCCGGGAATTTACCGAGGCCCTAAACAGGCGGGGAAAGGAAAAAATACAGGCCAGCCTTATCCAGGTTGAACCGGGAACTAGATCCCTGCTGATAGAATCCCTGGTAACCGGGGAAAAGAACCGCCTGGGCTTTTCCGAAGATGCGGAAACCCTGGCCATAGGTATTGGCATGGCGGAGCGGGTAAACGATACCCGGGTCGATTTTGCCCTGAGTGATGCCACGGTGCAGCCGGGGCGTAATTCGGATCCCAAGCTCATATCCCTTGAAAACAATATCCTCAGTGTCAACGCAGGGGGCAGGGCGTTTATAAGCCCCGGCGTGGCTATTCGTTCTTCCCCGGAGCTGGTTGTAAGTTTTGAGGCCTCCACGGTGGTACAGAGGAATGGCGCCGTGATCATACCCCAGCCGCCTACGGGCCCGGAGCTTCCCCCTACGGGGTCGGCGAGTTATGGCGGTATAACCATAGAAAATGACCTTTCATCGGCCCCCCTCCCCCCCTGGACCCCTCCGCCAATCCCGCCCAGGGTTGATGACTTTGGGGTTTTAACCTTTAACTATTCCGATGGAACTACTACCATTTTGCCGCCCATTTCGGATTCCGAAGATTTTAAGTCCTACCAATACCGGCTTCAGGATATAGCCGGGGATAAGACCATCGTTTCCATGGAATTGGTAAATGGTAATACCCACCGGGATGTGTCCATCAAAAATATCCGGATCTACGATCCCCAGGCGACCGGGGGGGGCTTCAAGGCCCATAACCCCGTTTCCCTTGCATCGGATGCGATTATCACCATGGACGGTATCGAGATAAAACGGCCAAGCAATAATATCGACGATCTTATTCCCGGGGTCACCATTACCCCCAGGACTGTCTCCGACAGACCGGTGAGTCTTGGGGTTCAGCCCGACCGGGAAGCGATAAAGGACAGCGTTATCTCCCTGGTGGGGAATTATAACCGCCTTATGGCGGAGGTGAATATTTTAACCCGGAACGACGATCGGATAATCCAGGAACTGAGCTACCTCACCACGGAGGAGCAGGAGAATTACCGAAAGCGGCTTGGTACCTTCTCCGGGGATTCAACCCTGAGCCAGTTTAAAAATACCCTCCAGCGGGCTGCCACAACGCCCTACCCTACTTCGGACGCGCCCTTACTACTTTCCCAGATCGGCGTGGGTACCGATGTGCGGCGTTCCGGCGCTTCCTCGGGTTACGATGCTTCCCGGCTGCGGGGCTACCTTGAGATTGACGAAAAAATTCTGGACTCCGCCCTGGAAACACAGATTCCCCGGATACGGCAGCTCTTCGGTTTTGACAGTGACGGGGATCTGCTGGTGGATTCCGGATTGGCCTATACCATAGACAACCTTGCCAGACCCTACGTGGAGACCGGGGGGATTATCAGCCTTAAAACAAGCTCTATCGATTCCCGGGTGGACCAGGATCAGCGGCGGATGGAAACCCTGGACCGACAGCTTGCCAGCAAGGAATCCTCCCTCAAGATACAGTATGGCCAAATGGAAGGGGCCTTTACCCGTATGGAACGGATGTCCACTTCCTTGGATCAGTTTAGCCAGCAGTCAAACAGCAATAATAGCAGGTAAGAAATGGTAATTACAATTGACGGGAAACCCGCGGATATTGTGCTTGAAAAAGAAAAAAACATTGGGGAACTCCTCGGGGGTATCGGGGATTGGCTTGCCGGATCGGGGTATTCCCTGAGCGGGCTGAGTATAAACGGCGAGCTTATTAACGCCGCTTCCATAAATGATGCATTTGACCGGCCCCTGGAGGGCATAAAAGTCCTGGACATACGGACCACCGGCCTCCCCCTGCTTATGGCAGAAGCTCTGGTGGATATTCAGCAGGATATTAGCGCCTACGGAAACGCCTCCTTTGAGGATCAGCGCCGTATACAGCGGGAATGGGAAGAAAGCCCTTCGGCAAGCTTCCTGGCGGAACGGATCCCCGATTTATTTGACCGCATAAGCCGCAGCTTCCGGGGAGAAGGCCTGGCCGCCGCCGCCCTTGCGGCGCTGGTGGACGAACGGCTCCGGGAACTACGGGACCCCCTGCTGGAACTCAGCAGCCTGGAGAGCCTGGTGGAGGCTACGGCGAAACGGCTTGAGGATCTGCCCCTGGATATTCAAACCGGTAAGGATAGCCGGGCCGCGGAAACGGTACAACTTTTTTCGAATATTGCTGAAAAGCTTTTTAGGCTCTTCTCTTTACTAAAACTGGAAGGTATAATTACCGATACTATAACAATCGATACTATGCCTTTTAACGCATTTATCGACGATTTTAGCGCCGCCTTGAAGGAATTGCTGGCGGCCTACGAAGTAAAAGATGCGGTTTTAGTAGGGGATCTGGCGGAATATGAACTGGCGCCGCGGTTGCGGACCTTTTATTCGGCTATAAAAACCCCAGCCGCCGCATAGGAGGTACCGGATATGGTTATCCGGGGGTTTTTAGGGCTCTATCTTCTTCAAGATGGCATGGTTTATTTTAAATCCTCAGGTGAAGATAATCCCTGGACAGCTCCGATTATAGGGGGGCTCCTTGGGGGGCTTTTCCTTCTTTTACTAATCACCGGCCTTGTCAAAAACCGAAAAGGCGCCGGAGCGCCGCGCCGGTTCAGCGTCTTCGCTATACGGAGAATAGCCAATTCTTACGGGCTGGATAAGTCCCAGAGAAAGATGCTGGAGGATGTTTTTAGAAACGATGCGGTAACGGATCCCCTTTCGGTGATACAGAGTACTCCTCTTCTGGATAAGCATTTTAAGAGAACGTACCAGCGTATTGAAAACAGCGCGGATGATGAAGCGGTGGTTCAGCAGCGGATAGCCCTTCTCTTTTCCACGAGAAATTCTATTGAGGCTACACAAAATACCACTGCCACCGCTACATCAACCCGCCAGATACCGGCGAATATGGCGGCAATGCTTGCGGTGGGCAGAGAAACCTACCAGATTAGGGTAATCAATGCCAAGGGAGATTCGATTTTGGTTGATAGTCCAAAAAACTCTCTAGGCAGCCCGGTAAAATTCCCCAACGGCTCCAGGGTTTCCCTTTCATTCTTTACCAAGTCAAGTAAGGGTTATTCCTTTGATAGCAAAATACTCGGTGTCTCAGAAACCCCCAAGGGTTCGGCTTTAAAGCTCGCCCATGCCGCCAGGGTTAAGCCCCTGGTTCAGCGCAGGTTCCGGCGGAGGCAAACCTCTACCAACTGCAATTTTTCCCTGGTTATGGTAACGGAGACGAAGGTACGCCGGAAGATAGTGAAAAAGATGACCCTGGATAAACACCGTTATTCCGGAACCATTATGGATATTTCCATAGGCGGGTGTTCTGTTAGAAGCTCTGCGAATATACAGCCAGGCTCTAGGGTTAAAATAGAGTTTGCCTATGGCAATTCCCCATCCATGGCTGCCCTGGGACAGATTCTCAGGATTAACCGGGGAGGTATGTACGCAACAATCCATATGAAATTTATTAAAATGCCCCGCAGGACCCAGAATTCTATTAACGCTATGGTATTTGAATACAGTGACGATTGACCGGATTTAATTGAATTAAAACAAAGAGAGGGTGGGATGAAGATTAAACAAATCAGAGATATCGTAAGGAAAGATGTACCCATATATTACCGGCGATTATTCACCGGGATCCTTGAACTTGAACTTGTGGGCAAAAGCGTAGACAGGAACATTGATTTTACCATTGAAACCATGCCCACCGGACTGAATCAGGTTTCTGTTACCATTGCCGAACCGGTTGATTATCCTCTGGTTCCGCTGATGCGGGAATTAAAACAGTTTATAACGGATTTGGACGAAAACGGGGGCCTCCCTGGTTAGGTTTGTTTCTTCTTCTCCGGAAGAAACCATGTCCATAGGGGAAAAGATCGCCCGGGGCCTCAAAAAGGGCAGCATTGTAGCCCTAAGAGGTGGTCTGGGCGCCGGAAAAACCTGCCTTACCAAGGGTATTGCCCGGGGTCTCGGCATTTTAGAAGAAGTAACCAGCCCTACGTATACCATTATCTCCGAATACAGCACGGGCAATAATAGCCCTTCCCTACCCTTCTATCATATTGACGCCTATCGCCTCAAGGGAGATGATGATTTTGAAGCCCTGGGGGGTAATGAGTGTATCTATGGCGAGGGGATTTCCGTTATTGAATGGAGCGAACGTCTCCCCCTGTCAATTCCCCCTTCAGCGATTATTATTGAGATTGCCCTGCTTGACCATGGCCGGCGCAGTATTGACCTGGAGGAACCTTGAGATGAATATACTTGCCCTGGACACATCCGCCGCGGTATTATCAGTTGCCCTTGCCACAGGGACCGATGTTTGGTACTTTGAGGTGGATGGCGGGCTGCGCCATGGGGAACTGCTCATGGATGTGGTGGACCATTTGCTGGGCAGCGCCGGCCTTGAACCCACAGACCTTGAGCTTGCGGCCTGTATGAAGGGCCCCGGTTCCTTTACGGGGCTTCGTATAGCCTTTGCGGCGGCCAAGGGTCTGGCCCTTTCCCTGGGCATACCCATGGTTTCGGCGCCAACCCTGGATTGCATGGCCGCGTCCCAGGCAGCCTGGCCGGGGATAGTCCTCCCGGCAATGGACGCAAAGAAGGGCCGCTTTTTTACCGCCCTGTATAGAGGCGGGCTGCGGGAAGGGGCATACCGGGACGCTTCCCCGGAGGAAATTGCCGAGGCCCTTAGCGCAAGCGCGGTTAGGGACGATCCGGTGATGATTACCGGTCCGGCGGCGGAGATGGTATTGGAAAGACTTAAGCCCCTTTTCGATGGTTCCCTTGACCAGAGCCGGTTTTTTGTTGATCCCCTGGGGAAAAGGGGAAAAGCCCGGGAGCTATTGGACATTGTTAAAAAAATGGATATAGTAGAGGCAACGCAGGAGGTCTTTTCAGGTCCCCTTTATTTACGCAAGAGTGACGCTGAATTAACCTTTAAAGCTAAATAAAATATAGTGGGTTTTTATGTCAGATACCGAAGATTTGGAACCTCTTGAAGTATTGGAAACCTTAAGTGATGATAATCTTCTTAATGATGACTCTGAGGTAACTGCACCGCTTGTATCGTCGGTTGCGTTATTTGAAGAGAGTGTATTCCCCGTATTGATTATTAACCATCAGTTACGAATACTCTACGCCAATCCGGGTTCTAAAAAATTGTTTTCCGCCTTTCAGCATCTCCAGAAAAATAATTTTATCGATGTTTTTGGGAAATCCTTTGACCTTAAGGATATACGGGAGATTCGGAGTATCGTAACCAATGGGGAAAATGGGTATTCCTGGAAGGGGGAAGCCCGGATAAAGTCCCGGAATATGGTAACTGTACAGGCTAAGGTTTACATTTTCCCGGCGGAACTGAATATCACGGATCCCAAAGAATTTGTGGTGATGTTTGATGATGTAACCGAGGAGAACCGCCAACTCCTGCGCAGTGTTTTTAACAGTCTCCTGGAGGCTTCAAAACTGAAGGACAACGATACGGGGAAGCATATCTCCCGGGTAAACCTTTATTCCCGGTGTCTCGCGGAGGAACTGCACCTTAGGCCGGGGTATGAACGGGTGGACGCGGACTTTATCGACAATATCGGGCTTCTGGCATCCATGCACGATGTAGGAAAGATCGGTACCCCCGACGATATCCTTAATAAGGAAGGCCCCCTTTCGGACTGGGAGTGGTCGGTAATGCAGGAGCATACAAAGAACGGCGCTTTTATCCTTTCAACCTATCCAAACCCCATGGCCAAGGAAATTGCCCTGAGCCACCATGAAAAATGGAATGGATCGGGGTATCCCTTCCATTTGGAAGGGAATATGATCCCCCTGGCCGCACGGATTGTGGCGATTGCGGATGTATACGATGCCCTTCGGATGCGGAGAAGTTATAAACCCCCCTTTGATCATCCCACGGCGATCAATATGATGATGAAAGGAAAGGATACCCATTTCGATCCCGCCTTACTGGATACCTTCTATACCGCATCCGATAAGTTTAATGATCTTTTTGAGAAAAATAAGGACAAATAAGAGGGGATTCTATAGGGCGTCCGGATCCCGGGTGGCGCCGAAGTCAAGTTCCGGAAATACCGGTTTTGATTCCGCAGCAGCCTTATTTTCCGCCTTGATGGCGTCAAACACTTCCTGGCGAAACACTTTTACTGTTTTTGGTGCGTCCACCCCAATACGTACCTGATCCCCGCGGATCTCAATAATCGATATGGAAATATCGTCGCCTATCATTACTTTTTCGTTGAGCCTTCTGGATAGTATCAGCATGGCCCCTTCCTCGCGGTGGCTAGCTCGCTCATAATGTCGTGTTTGGTCTTCCACCGGGGATCTGTTAGTACAGCCTGTTTACCGGACCGGGTTTCCCGATTGATGATAAGGGGCCCCTGGAGATTGGCGGTCATGGGACCTCCATCGGACGGTATGGTTACCACAGAAAAAATCAGCGCCTTTTCCGGACCGGATAAACCGATGTCCTGCAGTTCCTCATCGTTGATGTCTAATTCGTAATCCGGCCTGAACAGAAATGGATTAATCAGGATAAACGCTACCTGCTCCACGTCCAGAGCCTGAAGCCAATAGAAGGGCTGCCGTTCCGCATCCAGGAGTATGTACTCCTTAACCGGCTCAAAACCAAGGATCCCCAGGGGGAAGCTTATCCTTTGGCGTTCATCCACTTCAATCAGGCCATATGATTTTGTTGCGACCTTCACAATAACACTCCTCTTACTTAACGTAGAAAATCTAACAGCGTTGGGGGCAGGACCTTGGCGGCGGTCTGCAGGGCTGCCTTGTGGGCAAAGTCCATCATACCCAGATTTGTGGCGGCGGTGGTAAAGTCCAGGCCCGCTTCCCGGGCAAAGGCGGCGGCCACATCGGGTATTTCCTTGTTCAGACGCTGCCAGGTGGCTTCCACCCGTTCCTGCCGGCTGCCTACCTCGGCGAGCCGGCTTTCCATATTGGCCAAGGCAAGATCGATGCCGCTTATACCCTGGCCTCCCACAAATTCCGCGTCCCCCCGGTACAGCCCGTCCCGCAGACGGATAACCATATCAAAGACGGAACCGCCGGAAACCCGGGCTGAGGGATGCCAGTTGGGAGCGCCGGGATCGCCGGAATTCGTGATGAGCCCCAGATCCTGCAGTATCCGTGAATCAAACCGGTCCTCCAGGCGGATCAGGTGCGGGTTTGTGCCCTCAAGGGCAATACCCTTGGTTACCGGATCTATGTAGGCCTTAACCGCCGCAGCAGATTCGTTAATCTTTGCCACGATGGCAGGAAGGCTATCCCCGGGGCCGGCGTTTATTTCCTCACCGTCAATATAAAATGCGCCGGGTTCGGTAACGCGGTAATTGGTTGCGTCAAAGTTGGAGAAGATCTGCATATGCTCGGCCCAAAAAACTTCCCCGCCCCCCATATCCAGCTTGGCATACGCGCCTTCGGTAATCTCGGTCCGCCTGGCAGCCCCGGCGCCCCGGTATTCAACCCGGACTACCATGTTCTCCCCGCCGTTGGGGATGGTACCTTCCACGATGCGGAAGGGCTCGGTAAAGGCCTTGTCCCCCGCAAAGATCTGGTTGCCGTCATTGCCCTTGGCGTTGGCGATGGAAACCAGTTCCTTCATAAGCTCGTTTATTTCCTGGCCCATGTACCGGAGATCCTCCGGCGCATAGCTGCCGTTGGAACCCTGTACCGAAAGCTCCCGAATCCGCTGCAGTACGTCGACGGCCTGCTTCATATAATCATCGGTGATCCGGTAGTGACCCTGGGCGTAGAGGGTGTTTTTCTCAAAGCGCTCTAACCGGGTTAGGTAGGAATCGTAACGAACCGCATGGGCAGCAGCCAGGGGATCATCCCGGAGCTCATTGATCCTGGTTTGGTTGGCGATCTTTGTCTGCATATCATTAAGGCCCTGTTCCTGACGGCGCAGATAGTACTGCACGTCGGTGTTTGGCATATCAGTGGAAACACGTCTCATGGTTTATTATACCCCCATCCTGTTAATAATAGTGTCCAGCAGGGTGTTCACCGTGGTGATGAACCGCGCTGCGGCGGCATATCCGTGTTGGTACTTGATCATCGCGGCAAGTTCCTCGTCCATATTGACCCCGGAAATTGACTCCCGCATATCACGGAGATTTTTCATAATAAGGTTCTGGGTTTCCAATGCGCGGTTACTCTGCTCCCCCAAAAGGCCAATTCTGCCTACGGAATCGGCGAAGTAATCATCAAAGGTGTTCTGGTTTCCCACCATCACCGGAGTATTCCTGATGGCGGCGATTGCCAGGGCGGCCTCTCCGTTTCCGGGATTGGCGGACCGGCCATTGGCGCCGAACCCTGAGGCTACAGAATTCGGATCCCGGAGCAGCGCGGGGTTCAAATCGATCCACCCGGAAGGATGGGCCACCGGCGCTACGGAGTATTTCTGCACGCCCCCGGAAAGGGCGGTCATGGCGTCCGCCCGGCCCCAGTCATAGGCGCCTTCGGGCCCCCGGTCATTTATGAGCCCGGCATAACCGGTGAGGAAATACCCGGAATCCTCGATGTGGCGGATAACGAAGTCGGGATTGTCCCAGCCCTCTGCGGTACTTCCCTTGAGAGAAAGAAATCCCTCCCGGTTGAGCCGGGCCACAACTTCCGCACCGGCGTTGTTTATCCGGGCAATTACTTCAGTAACCGTGTCCGTGGGGTAGTAGGGAATCTGCACATCCCCATCGGCGCCGCTCAGGGTAATCTGCCCTTCAAAGCCCAACTGGGCCTGGCCTTCCAGACGATTGATACCGTTTATCCGGAAGATGTAGGTGGAATCAAAGGTCCCATCCCCATCCCGGTCGTAGTTTCCGTTAAGGTTGGTAACAAAGGGATATTCCTGGAAGAAATCCAGCCCCGTATTTCCGTTAAGGCCATAGG
This sequence comes from Treponema primitia ZAS-1, assembly GCF_000297095.1. NCBI lineage: Bacteria > Pseudomonadati > Spirochaetota > Spirochaetia > Treponematales > Treponemataceae > Treponema > Treponema primitia. The sequence goes on from NZ_AEEA01000029.1 coordinate 77,898, forward strand.
CGTCACGGTGTACTTCGTTAACCAGATCCACAAAGTTCATGGTCATATTATCCAGGTTCTGTATTTCGCCTTGGATGGTAGTATCCCTAAGATCCAGTAACGCTGCGAGGCTTCCGCCGGCAAAGTGCGCTTCGTCTCCGGTGTCCTTCCAGGCAATGCGGGAGTAGCCTTCGGTTTCAATCCCCTGCTGCAGATCAAACTGGCGGCCTATTTTTCCCTGCACTAGGATATACCCGGCGGTGTGGACCATAAACTCGTCGGGGTCTCTGCTGTCCACGGTAACGTCAATTATGGAAGAGAGCTTATCAACCAGAAGGTCCCGGCGATCCAGCAGATCGTTGGGGTTATCACCCTGGGCCCGGATTTTCTGAATATCCCGGTTAAGACCGGCTATCTGTTTTGACAGATCGTTCACCCGTCCCACGGTAAGCTGTATATCCTGGTCTACCATATCCTGGAGACCCTTAAGCCCCTTGTACCGTTCGTGGATGGCGTCAACCAGGGTTCTTCCCCGCTCAACCACCGCTTGGCGGGGGGCAGTATCCGAGGGGTACTGTGAAAGTTCCTGCCAGGAATCCCAGAAGGCATCCATGCCGCTCCGCATGGAATTATCGCCTACCTCAAGGTAGAGCTGTTCCATCATACGCACATAGGGGTCGCGGGTACTCCAGTACCCCTCTCCGGAAGCCTGGGCAATGATACGCTGGTCCAGCAGCTGGTCCCGGATCCGCTCGATCCGCTCGACCACCGTTCCCTGGCCAATCTGGCCGGGGGTCTCCTCCCGGTTCAGTCCCGGGAGGTAAATGGGCTCAAAGGCGGACATTTCTACCCGCTGCCGGGAATATCCTTCGGTGGAGGCATTGGAAAGGTTATGCCCCGTGGTATTCAGCGCCTGCTGATGGGCAATAACCCCCCGCTTTCCTATTTCAATACCCGCAAAGGTAGATGTCATGGCAACGCCTCCTTAAAGACTCTGGTTCAGTACCATACTCCGCATATCCGGTGAAATCTGGGTTCCCTGCCGGGTATATATCTTTCCCCTGCGGTCCGGAAAAACTTCTTCCAGGAATCCGCTTACAACAGCCTGGGTTTCGTTGAGGTAATCCGTAAGGGAATCGTTGGTAAACCGTACTTCCAGGGTCTTCATCTTGATACGCCGGTATAATTCGGACAATTCCCGCCGTTCCGCTTCCGGAAGCCGGGCGGCGAAGCTATAAAACCCCACCCCTTCGTTGTTAAAACCGAGCTGTTTGGCATAATTGGTAAAAATTGCTATCCGTTCAAGGTCCAGCGCCTCAAATTCATCGCCAATGGCCGCCAGGGAGCCCAAATGCGCCTCAAAATCGGTCCATTGCCGGTTGGTAACCGCATTTTTTACCTGATCCTGGAGGGCACGTATCTGCTCCAGCAGCTCAATCTCTTGCTTTAATATGAGCGCACATTCAGAATACTGATCGACCGTCATACAATACCTCTAATTGAATATCGGCTTTTCAAAGGGGCCGGTTAAGGAGATTTTTTTCATTGGCGGGTATGTTTCTGCGGTATTGACAAAACCCGTCGATTTAAGCAAATATTGGAGGGCTATCATGGTGGATGTAGCTCAGGGGTAGAGTTCCAGATTGTGGATCTGGCCGTCGCGGGTTCGAACCCCGTCATCCACCCAAATGCGTTTGTAGCTCACGTGGATAGAGCGACGGACTTCGAATCCGTAGGTAGCACGTTCGAGTCGTGTCAGACGCAATCGTAATTACTTACAGAACAATGAATTAAGAAACATTGGCTTTGTCATTATGAATTGCTATAAAGGGGAAACAGGGTCTCGTACCATTCCCTCAAACCTTATGTACGCAAGTAACTACACGCCCCTCGTTCCGCAGATTTTCCAGTTCCTCCCCGGGGAGGTCTGTAACAGAGATAATGGCGCCGGGATAACGCGGAATCCGGCATCATAATATTTTTCAAGGAGGCTTAGTATGGACAGGTATTTAGATGTGGCGAATTCACCGGTTATGTTTCTTATTGTACTCATACCGGTTGTTTTTGTACTGGCCCAGGCTCTTGTTTATATCCGTTTGGGTGCAAAACGGATACAGGAACTTGGTATGGAGAAAGGTACTGTGCGCAAGGTTATTGTCAATAGCGCTATCTTTTCTGTTGTTCCGTCCCTGCCTATTGTCATAACCCTTGCCGCATTGATACTGGTGCTGGGGAAATATGTGCCCTGGCTCAGGCTTTCGGTTATCGGTTCGGCAATGTATGAAAGTATGTGTGCGGATATGACTATCAAAGCCTACGGTTATACCGGCCTTGGTGACACCAGTATCAGTACCACGGTGTTTGCCAGTGTTGTATGGGTCATGTGCGGCGCCGCCATTGTATGGCCTCTGACCAATGTTATCGGTCTGCGCTTTTATGACAAACGTATAAAGAGCCTTCAAAAGACCAGCGAATTTATTCGCCCTGCCACCACGGCGATGTTTATCGGCCTTATGGCGGTTATTGCGGTGCCCCGTTTCTTTAATTACAGAAGCCCAGCCGGTCGGCTCGGTATCATCGTATGTATTGCTTCAGGTATAGCTGTATTGCTTATTGAATACATCGCAAAAAAACTGAAGGTCAAAGCACTGTCCGACTTTGCCTTTCCCCTTGCAATGGTACTGGGCATGGTCGCGGCTGTAATAGCCGGTAACGCATAAACAAGGAGTATGACATGAAAAGTTCAGAAATCTTCACTACCTATGATAAGAATGTGCATCTGTTCGGCATAATTTCTACGCTTATTATTATTCTAACCTTTGTGGCGGTTCCCCTTGGCATACAGATAGCCTTTGGGGTGAGCATCGACGTCCAGAAGATGCTTCTTACCCTGCTTGCGGCGCTTGCGGTGTTCGGCCCCATTGCGGTTTGCGAATTTGTTTCCTATGCGCCCATCATCGGCGCCGGCGGTCAGTACCTTGGTTTTATCACCGGCAACATGATGAACATGAAGGTGCCAGCCGCAAAAAATGCGCAGAAAATCTGTAATATTGATGCGGGAACCCCCGAAGCCGATGCGGTCGCAACCATTGCGATTGGGGTTTCATCAATTGTAACAACCGTGATATTGTTTATAGGAATGCTGCTTATCGGGCAGATCGCTCCATTCCTGCAGAAGCCGGTATTCAAGCCTGCCTTTGATAATATCATGCCCGCCATTTTTGCTCCCTTGGCCATACCGGCCATTGTGAAAAGTTTTAAAATTGCTTCGGCGCCGGTTATCCTGGCCATTGCGGGTACTGTCATTTTCGGGTATGCGGCTGTTTCCGCAAATCAGAGTTATTTGCTCCCGGTGGCCCTTGTTCTATCGGTCCTCTGGGCTTACTTCCTGTATAAGCGCGGGGCAATCAAATGAACGAAACCATTAAAAAGTGGTTTGATTCCCATGCGGCGGATGTGATAAAGCTTTCGGACAGTTTATGGGATCATCCTGAAACAGCCATGAATGAACAGCATAGCTGCGCAGAAACTACGGAGTTTATGCGCGGCCAGGGCTTCACGGTAAAGGCTTTTAATCTGCTTAGCGGAAAACCGGAGGAAGCAAACTGTTTAATCGCCACCTATGGGAGCGGGAAACCGGTAATCGGTATCCTGGGCGAATTTGACGCCCTTCCCAACCTTGGCCAGGACAGGGTAACGACCCGCACTCCCAAGGAAAGCCCCGGCCACGGCTGCGGACACAACCTCATGGCTTCAGGGGGCGCGAGTGCGGCATCGGCGTTGAAACTTGCCATGGAAACGGAAAAACTGCCCGGGACCCTGATTTACTACGGCTGTCCGGCGGAAGAAACCCTGGAAGGCAAGGTACACATGTCCAAACAGGGCCTGTTTGACAAACTGGATATCTGTCTTGCCTGGCACCCCGGCCCCTTTGCCCTGGCTGTCCTTGAAAAAAGTATGCAGTCAAGCACCGCCCTGAAATTCAATTTCCACGGGAAAACCGCCCATGCCGCTGCCAATCCCGATCTGGGCAGAAGCGCCCTGGATGCAGCGGAACTGATGAACGTTGGTATACAGTATCTGCGGGAGCATGTAAGCTCCGATGTGCGTATACACTATATCTACACCCATGGCGGGGTTGCCCCGAACGTAGTGCCTGATTATGCTCAGCTCTACTACTATGTCCGCGCCCAAACCCGTTCCGCGAACGACGAGGTGCTAAAGCGGGTAATTGATGTTTCCGAAGGGGCCGCCAAGATGACCGGCACCAGCACGGATTATGAACTTCTGGCAGGCTGTTATGATGTTTTTATCAACCACCGGCTGAACAAACTTTGCCAGGAAGCGCTGCTGAAAATTCCGCCCATAGAGTATTCAGATGAGAATAAAAAGTTTGCCGCCGAGGTCTACCGGAACGCCACGGGTAAGGAACCGGTATCGGAACTGCTTGATACCGCGGTCCCCCCGCTGACAGGAATTGTAAGTCCCATGACCGGCTCTACCGATGTGGGGGATGTGACCCATATTCTGCCGACCACCCAGTTTATGGGCGCCGGTATGATTGGGGGCCTGCCATTCCACCATTGGGCGGTTACCGCCTGTACCGGAACTGAAATCGGCCATAAGGCTGAATTGCAGGCGGGAAAGGCCTTGGCCCAGGCCGGATATGACGCATTTAAAAATCCTATCGTTATTGAAGAGGCATGGGAAGAATTCCGGAATGCCAGAAAAGGTATGGATGCGTATAAGCCGGTCCTGCCCTGAGTTTTGTTAAGGGAAGTAATTTGAAAGATTACTTCCCTTACTCAGTATATATACTAAAGTGGACAGAGACTTCGAATCCGTAGGTAGCACGTTCGAGTCGTGTCAGACGCAGTCGTAATTACTTACAGGATAAGAAGATATCAAAGCTACCGGAAATCCTGGCTCTAATACCCTACGCCAGCTCCCCCGCAGCCTTTATTTTAACCCGGCAGGTGTTACCGGGGTAATATTGCAAGGGTATATCTTCCACGTCTATTATTTCCACGGTTTCGGGGATTGCTCCGCCCTGGACCGCTGTTTCAATGGCTTCCTTTCGGGCAATTTCCAGAGCCTGTTCCCGCGGTGTCTCATCATAGGATACCAGCTTTTCATAGGCGCCGCTTATCTTTGCGATCCCCGATCCAATGGCATTGGCTACCGCAAAATGATCAGGCTTTATCAGCCGCTTTACCCCGGCAAGATGTTCCGGCAACAGAACAGAACCACCGCCCACAAGAATCACATCGGCATCCTCATTGGACATCTTCATGGCATCGATATGTTCTTCCACCATTTCCACAATTCCGGCCATTGCCTTATCCGCAATTGCTTTGTCGATATGGGTAACCAGGGAAGGGTCGCCGATCTTGGCATACCCCAGGCGGACGGCGATATCCGTGGCGGTCAGCACATCACCGCCAAAAACCAGGGCCTTTTCCGTAATGGCGTAACCAACGCTATCGGGGCCAATGCTTACCGCGCCGTCCTTTTCGCGGATAATACTGCCGCCGCCTAAACCAAAGGAAACAACGTCGGGCATACGGAAGTTGGTACGGACCCCGCCGATGGTTACGGCTACACTGCTCTCCCGGGGAAATCCATTGTGAAGGATACCGATATCCGTGGTTGTGCCCCCCACATCAATAATGATGGCGTCGTTCACCTTTGAAAGATAGCTCGCCCCACGGATACTGTTGGTTGGTCCGCAAGCTATGGTAAGGATGGGATACTTGCGGGCGGTTTCAGCGCTCATCAGGGTGCCGTCATTCTGGGAAAAATAAACTGCGGCATTGGCGACTCCCTGTTCAATAAGACTGTCGGTAAAGCCGTCAATAAAGATATTGGAAACCTTGTACAGCGCAGCGTTCAGTATGGCTGCGTTCTCCCGTTCAATGAGTCCCATGGTACCAATTTTGCTTGAAAGGGAAACATACACATCCTCTCCCATTACTTCGTGACAGAGACGGCCGGCTTCCAATTCGTGATCCTCCCGCACCGTGGAAAAGACGCCGCTTATGGCGACGGATTTTATCCCCCTTGCCTTGCATCGTTCAAAGAAAGCGCGGGCAGCCTTTTCGTCAAAGGACGCGATCTCCTTACCGTCATGTTCAAACCCGCCGCCTATTATCGTAACTTCAGCGGCAATCATTTTCAGATCCGCGGCCCAGTCAACCATGGGGCGGAGACTCAGTGTGGCCGGAGCTGCAATACGCAGCACGCCGATGGACGCAAGGTGTTTTCGTTCAACTATGGCATTGGTGCATTGGGTGGTGCCCAGCATGGCCTTGGTAATCTGTTTGGCGTCTACCTTTGATTTTTTAAGTATCCCCTGTATGGCCGCCGATATGCCGCCGTGAATATCACTTGAAGTAGGCAGTTTTACTTCGGCGATTACCTTGAGGTCCTTGTCTATCAATACGGCATCCGTATTGGTGCCGCCCACATCTATTCCCAGCCTGTACATTATGCCTCTCCTTTTACCCGCAGTTCAACAGGGATATAGTCAATGTCGTAGCCAAAATAGCGGGGACCCACGAGTTCCAATCCTTCGGGGGAACGCCAGGCTCCAAAACATTTCAGCGCTATCATCAATACCCGTTTGCCGTATTTAAGCGCATCGGTTGGTATGGGGTTAAAGGTTTCGGTATCCACCAAACAAATAAGGTCCGGTGTGGTGGCAAGAATTTTCTCATCCACCGCGGCGGCGAGATTTTCATTCTGAAATTCCGTATAGGCGGATCTGCCCTTATACTCCCCGATACCCTCAAGCAGGGCCTTACCATAGTTGAAACCGCCGCGCACTTCCCGCAGTACATCGGTGATTTTGCCGCGGAACAGTTTGATACCCTCGGAGGCATCGAGAAAGTTTTTTTCCGGTACGCCCGATCCTTCTTTTACGGTGCGAATGGCTTTTCCCAATTTCTGACTGCGGGTAATAATGTCCCGTACGCCGTATTTTTTTACGATACTGCCATCGGTACAAAACAAACTAACCGATACCGATCCGCCGCAGCTCATGGTTACCGCCCGCGCCAGTTCCTCGGTCCATTTATTCGTGATGGTTCTGAAAATAACACTGTTGCCCTTTTCATCGGTTAAGGCCATGGGGGTAGCGTTCACCCCGGCCATGGTGAAGGTTACCATTTGCAGTTCCGGGAAGGCGCGTCCCATACCGTCCACGTCCACCAGGGGGAGGCCCAGACGCGCCGCTGCGGCGAAGGGCAGCATACTATTAACCCCGCCCGCTTCTATAGGCATGAAGGCAAAAATCTTACGGTTATAGAATTGCGAGACCATGTCGTATAATACCTTATACTCATTGCCCCCTAAGGCCTTTTCCGCAAGCACCGTGGGGGCGCCCATCATGGCAATGGGAACCACAAAGGCGTCATCCGGCACTTCATCGATACTCAGTAAGGTTACCGGGCCGCATTCCTGGATAGCCCCCATGGCGATAAGTTTTCCCACATAGGGATCGCCGCCGCCGCCTGATCCCAACAATGCTGCGCCTAAGGCAATATCTTCAATTTCTTCTATGCCAATCTTTCTCAAAATAGATACCCCTTCTTCGATTCAGACTTGCGCCTGAAATTTTACTTTATCGGAAGAACGCCATCCCCGGTCCACCAAAAACGCTCTTTATCCCTGGGGGGCATATACGTTATCCGGCTGTGACTCAGGCCCATCCGCACATAGGTCTCGCACATCATCAACGAGGCCTGGGCGGCTTCGATAACAACGGTGTTATACCCATCGGCCCTTAAGCCCTTTTCCACCGCTTCCTTAACGCCAATCATGGCGGTGCAGCCGAGGACTATTGAGCCGACTCCATCCTCATCTATGGCCTTTTTGCTTTCAGTAATGAGAGCGGAGATTAGTTTCTCAATACCGGAAAGGTCTAGAACAGGGATGCTGACATAGCGGAGAGAGGTAACCCGTTCCTTGAGTCCTTCCTTGGCGATTAAACCCCGGAGCATGGAAACAACATCCGGAAGTACCGTAACGATACCTATCCTGTCGGCAATTCCCAGGGAATAGAAAATAGCCGGACCAAACCCGCCAAACACCGGAATATGTACCCGTTCCCGTGCGGCTCGCACACCGGGATCTCCAAAACAATTTATAAACACCGCATCGAACCCTTCTTTTTCCGCTTCACGGCACAGGAAAACTACTTCCGGTACCGCAAGGGCTTCATCGTATTCGCTTTCAATACTGGCAGGACCATGGGTAAGTTTCTTTGTTTCAACCTTGGTATCCGGGAGCAGGTACTTACGGCAATAGGTATCATATTCCGTATTCCAGATATCAGTGGTAATGGGAACAATATTAAGCAGCCTCATCTTCATACCTCCTGTTTCATTTTGCTGTTTTTGCGGGGATAAACTTAATCAGAATGATATACGCGGCAATCGAAATAACAATGCCGTTAATCGGCGCAACAAAGAAGGGCGCCACATTGGCGGTAATAAACGCTATGGCCGCGCCGAGTATAAAGGCAATCATTCCCGCCCAATTAACACCGGGGATGGATGTAAAGTTTTCCTTCTTCCCCTTCCCCACGATCCAATAGGCTGCAATAACCACCCCTGCCACCGGGGGTATAAAGGAAGTGATGATACCCAGGAAGGAAACAAAACGATCGATGATCCCAACCGCTCCCAGGATAGTCCCTATCCCACCGGCTATTCCGGTGGTAATTTTGAATTTTTTTTCGTCAAGCCCCAGAATCTTGGAAACCGCAAGGCCGCCTGAATAGGCGTTAGTCACATTGGTGGTCCAGGTTGCGAGGATCAAAGCGATAAGCCCAAATGCGGGAAGCCCCAGGGCTACAAGAATCTTGCTGATGTCGTATTCCCCGGCAACGATACTGCAAGCCGCTCCCAGGAGCAGCATTACTAAACCTGCGGGGAAAACGCCGATGACATTTGATTTAATAACATCTTTCCGGTTGCGCGCATACCGGGAAAAATCACCGGAAATAACCCCGCCCACCGCAAAAGTAGCCACCACCAGGTTAATCCCCGCCACAATGGTCATGGGCTGGGCGGGTTTATAATCCAGAATCAGCTGCAAACCATTACCCCGGATAACCGCTGCGTAAAAAGAGTACCCTAATACGAGTATCAAGGCGGGGATCGCTATGTAGTTAAGGTATTTAAGCGCATTATAACCGAACATTGCCGTAAGGAGCATTACCACCCCCCAGAAAATTCCGCTTACCACATTGGGAATGACAACACCGGTTGCCGATGCGATCATGCTGCTGAAGGAACTGCCGCATACAGCGGCTTGCACGCCAAACCAGCCGATACAGGCAACTGCCAGGAGCAGGCTGATGAGGAAGCGCGCGCCCCCTTCCCCCAGGGCGTTGGAAGCCATGGACACGGTGGGCAGTCCGGTATCGCAGCCCTGCATTCCCATAAAACACATATACGCGCAGATGATGCCGTATCCGATGATGACACATATCACGATACTAGAAATCGGGAATCCCATGCTGAGGTAGCCGCCTACCATGAGGCAGGGGACGCACACCATGGCTCCTATCCATACCGCCGCCAGACTTACCCAGCTTTGACGCTGACTTTCATCGATCTTAAATGCCGTTACCTTGTTTTCCACAATAACACCCCCTATTGATCATAGACATGAGTTAGTGTATATCAGTGTAGGCATTTTTCTTTTGTCTAAAACAGAAAAAATATGGGCTTCATTTTGTCATTTTTGACAAATAGTTTATCCGATTTTAACACGGGCCTGTAAAATACGCCGCAGGGCCACCGCGGTATAAAGCTCCATGGTTTCCGGCATATGCCCTATCTTGAAACCCATGCGTTCATTGATATGGTTTATCCGGTACTTAATCGTATTGCGATGGAAAAGCAATAATTCCGCGCATTTATCCTGACTGCTTTCTGCGTCCAGCAGAAATACGGTGAGGGTTTCGTAGGAGTCATTAGTCTGCCGCTCATCATCGGAGTTAAGACAATCCAATACGGCGATACACTCTTTGACCCTCCCCTCCCCTCCTGCCATGATATTCTGGCAGGTTTCGGCAAAGGCGATTTCCCTTTGAGTAAAGACCCTTTTCCAAGGGTATATCTGCTGTGCCGTACCGAGGGCTTTCTTGTTTTGCAGATAAGCCCGGCGTACCTGAGTGGTTTCCGTTAAATTAAGACAAACCGTGAGCAAGGCGTTAATCCCCGCACCCTTCATGGCAGCGCTCAAAGAAGCGGCAAGGAGGGATATATCACAATCCACAGGATTGTCCATAAAAGCCACCACATCCTGATTATGAATATCCGCAATAATAGTTTTACAATACGGTGAAAGTTCCGTCCGGATAAGGGATAGGAGTACCTGCGGTGTCCTGCGCTGCTGTATGGAATCTTCCGTACCTTCAGGTGGTGTGATTATCCACATATTATGAATGGAAGCCACATCTATTTTAAATACATCGGCGATACGCCGCATTTTTAATGGCTCATCCTGGAGTATAGCCTGCACAAGCTCCGGCAGCACCTGCTCTCCGTGTTTTTCACTTAGGAGGTTTATACAGATTCTCAGCACATCGGTAATCTGCGCCGCATCCTCATCGCTCACCGCTTCGTCTTGCCGCAGTATGTATAAATCCAAACGGGAACCCGATGCGGTACGCACCGGATGGCGGGATATACACAGTTGTTCTTTCGTTAGTTCTCCGCTTGCAAGTCCGTCAAAGTCAGCTATAGTACGTTCTGCGTCCAGCTCACGGGTGCGCGGCCAATACACATTATTTAAAAGCTGCCCCGCCGCATCGGTCAACAGCAGGGAAAGACGGAGGCGGTCGCTTAACATTCGCATGGCGGTCCCGATGCTGCGCTGATACACCGGCAGCCGGGATATACGTTCCAGAATCTCGGCCTGATAATGGGTTTCGGTCTGCTGGTCTTTAAAAACAGCGTTCATTATTTCGGTGATTACTTCACTGTAACGCAGGTTGGGTCTGTTTTCCGGCATACAGATAAGGGGAAAATCCAGACTATCCGCAAGCGCTATCAGTTTTGTATCCACACGGGGCATGATTATCCCCACATAATACAGAATCAGACCTACCATGCCGACGTCCGATAGGCGGCGCATATTAACGCACTGGGCCTCAACATCATCCGGCACATCGGCGAAACAGGTAATAACAATCTCACTCCCCAGGAACTCAATAGCATTGAGCATATATTCCTGGGTGGTATCCGTCCGGGTATATTCAAGGACACTCATCGTGGTAACCGTCTTTTGCAGGCCCTGCCGGCCGGCTAAAACTTTTGCTTCCCGCAAGCTGGGCAATGCCATTAAATCAGCGACGGTAACGCTCATGATTATTGGACCCCTTAACCTTGATAGTACCATCATTTAGCCTTATTGACTAGCACTTTAAATTGCCACTACCCAATGTTTAATATCCCTTTTTAATGAGAGTCCTATAGCCCAGCCGGTTGATAGAAACAATGATGCTTGACAATATTTGGCCTTAGTGAAGTATTCCGATAGTAGAAACTTGTCAATAGTCATCTTTACTACTCTTAGCTTTTCTATTCGTTGTCCTATTACTTATACTGTTTTTATTTGTCGACAGATACAAATGCCGTTAGACTATCCTACTCTCAGCCCTTCTATCTTGCCATTATACCACCTCACCCAGCTGCCGTTTTCAGGACAGCGAGACCCAGTAAGTCCCCAGCATAGAGATTCACGGCAAGCCCCGCCGGATGTTTTGGTCCTGAAATAACCGGGGGTAAAAAGGCCAAATTCAGAGGAATTTTTAGCTACTCTGAATATCTAAAATACCACTATATATTATCAGATTAGTCATATATAGTGGATTACCTTAAACCAGCCCATAAAGTCTTCCTTTTTCTCAATTTTGGATATACTATAACAAGGATGAGTAAACGAAAAATCCGATTTTTTAACAACACTGGACCTTGTAATCCGGACGATCATTATATGCTACCCCCGGCAGAACGGCTCCAAGGAGCCCAGTTGCACCGGTATATTGGGGATAAGCTCTATTGGGTACTCCACGCCCCCCGACAAACCGGGAAAACCACTTTTTTGCAAAGTTGGATGCGTGAAATAAACGCAGGAAATGAGGCTATTGCCTGTTATGTCACCGTAGAAACCTGCCAAGGTATAACAGAACCGGAAAAGTCTATACCGGCGATCTGCCACGCCATTCAATTTCATGCTGAGGTTATCGGCCTTCCTGTCCCGAAAATAATTGATACTGATCCAGTTAGTATGTTGGGCCAAACACTAAAAAATTGGTCCTCATTAGTGGCGCCAAAACCACTGATTGTTCTTTTTGACGAAGTCGATGTGCTGATTGATCAAACCCTGATAAGCTTTCTCCGGCAGCTCAGGAGCGGGTTTGCCTCCCGTGGAGTGGGAACCTTCCCGGTATCCATCGCCCTGGTGGGCATGCGAGATTTAAAAGACTATATCACCGCTTCCAAAGGAGGCGTCCCACCCAACCCCGGATCGCCCTTCAATATCAAATCAGATTCGGCCTCCTTATCCAATTTTCAAAAAAGTGATATAGGACGGCTTTTTGCCCAACGAACCGTTGAAACCGGACAGCAGATTACCACAGAAGCCCTGGATTATATTTATGATCAGTCCATGGGCCAACCCTGGATTGTCAATTCCCTGTTTAGCCGGGCCACCATGCGGGTTTTAGAGCAAGACAGTACCGAGACAGTAACCATCGATCACATCCGAGAAGCCCGCAAACAGATGATCCAGGCCCGAGAAACCCACCTGGACGCCTTGGGTGAACGGCTGCGGGATCAGCGTATCCGTAAGGTGATACAGACCATCATCACCGGTGAAACAAACCTCGCCATGTCCCGGACCAGCCCGGATGTAGAACTGGCCATGGATTTGGGCCTGGTACGCTGGGATACACAAACCGGATTTACCATCTCCAATCCCATCTACGAAGAAATTATGACCCGTTACCTGGACGCTCCCTACCATGATAATTTACCACCCCCCTCAACCTGGCAATGGGCGAAGCCTGACGGTACCCTGGATATGGACGCCCTGCTAAAGGCATTCCAGGGCTTCTGGCAGAACAATTCCGAAGTGTGGGAGCAGGCGGCGGACTACCCCGAGGCATTCCCCCATTTGCTGCTTATGGCCTTCCTCCAACGAATCACCAACGGTTCAGGCCGCATAGAACGGGAATACGCCGCAGGCCGGGGCCGGATGGATCTGGCGGTAGAATATCATGGGGAATGGAATATCCTTGAAATCAAACTGCTCCGGCAGGGGAAGTCCTTTGAGACACTAATGGCTGAGGGTGTCAAACAAACCCTGGGTTACCGGGATAGTTTTGCTGGTGTACCAGGGAATACTGCTTGCCGTTCACAGGACGGAACACCGGTAAAGTGTTACCTGATTATTTTTGACCGCCGACCTGATAAGCCTGCGTGGGGGGATCGGATTAAGTGGCTCAATAATGGAGACGTAACGGTAGTAGGATGCTAAATGCCGCTTTTTCATTTAAAAAGAACGCAACCCTGTTCTTTGAATTCTTCAATTTTTATTTTTAAGTCATCTTCAGTACAATTCATATATTCAGCCAAACAAACTAAACACATAAATTGAGTTAGATATCTGCCTAGCATTTTTTTAGTTAATGCAATTTCATCATTTGTAAGTTTTTTTTACCTTCTGTCGAGATTTGTCCGGAACAGGGAAGATTGGTGTTTTGCGAAACAATTAAACGGGGAAGTACGCTTTTTTTATACCATCTTATTCAATTTAAAGTTACCCACTGTCCTGTCTTGTCAGAACCCTCTCGCTTGATTATATTTTTTTCGGTCAATAAATCACTTGCATAGAGGAATGTCACCACGATAAAGCTCGGTAGAAGTGATTGTTACCCTGTCGGAAAAGAACTCAACGACAGGCCACCCCAAATTGTAGTCATTATGAACTACGGCGTTTATAAATGCCTCTCTCAGAGCAACCTGATTGATAAGTTTCCGCTCCAAACGATTGCGTGGAGTGATTTTTGCGAAGGTCTTATTCTCGACTGCCAATTTATCAAGGACACAATATATTGATGTTATCAAACATCGATAGCCGTATTCCTCATTTTCAATCAGATCAATTTTGTCAGTTCCCGCATTCCACTAGATACAACTATGCGGATAATATTTTTGCTGGCTATTTCTTCGGCAACTACACCGATGAAATGACAAGTTCGAGTACGGTTGCCAATATTATATCCTATAATGGAATTCTCATCTCGAAATAGAAAGGTAGTCTTTGATTACAAGGAAGCGGAGAGATTATTTGGATACTTTAGGCGAACCAGAATTGCCCCATGCTGTTTAGTGGGCGCGGGAAGTCAAAGTTTTATTTTTTTTATCTCATACTTTTGTTCTTTTTCGTTCCACAAAAAATCACCATCCTTACAGATTTCCTTGGCCATGTTTTCACAATCAGTCAAAAATGTCCCGCCGTCAAACCCGTGTACAGCAATGCCATATTTCCTGGAAAGTTCCGTAATTTCAGCCACAAAATTATCTATATCCTCTTTCTTTTTAACCATTTCCCTGCCTCCAATAACGAGAATTATTTTTTTGCTAGCTGATAAGTTCTGTTTTTATTGGCGCCGAATTTTTTCAGGATACCTGCCTCGGTTAATTTTGTAAAAAACTGCTTTATTCTTACTGCCGATTTTCCAGTTATATCACTAGCTGTTTTTGCATCTATTTGTCCTTTTTCATTTAGATAAGGAAGTATGGATTTTAAAAAGATGTCTTCTGCCTGGGATAATTTATCGCTATGTTTATCGCTACTTTTAATACCCGCTACGGTCAACAAAACAGTGGTCTTAAAAATGTCCCCTTCCAGCAATTCCGGTTCGCCGGGTCGGTATGCCGTCTCTGAGCCATTGCCCCACGGTTAAAACCGCCTCATCCCGGTTCTTTGTCCGGGTGCTGCGGCTTACAATCCGCATCCCGGTCTGCGGGTCCATTATCTCCGCATATAACACGCCATCTTTACGGGGGTACAAATAAAAAGACCGGCCCATAATTCCTCCTGGTGGGAACAGATACGGTTTCCCGTAACTCTTTCCGACTAAGATTGAATGATGGAGCCGGTTTTTCCGGTATCCTGCCCTTTGGAGGGCTTTGCTAATTCTTTGTAACACAACGAATTAGCTCTTAGATGGGGAGTGAAGGATTCGAACCTACGAAGGCTGAGCCAACAGATTTACAGATCCCGAAATCCCTAATCATCTTTTATCTTTAGTATCTTTCATTAACTATTATATAGAAGAATATTACTCTTTTCAAGTCCTTTTTGCTCTCCTTTGTTCAATTCATATCGTAGAGTTTCTAAAGATTGTTTCTGTAGATGGCACAAACGTAATTAAATTTTCATTTGGATTTGTAGCGATACTATTTTCGTTAGATTGGTTTTCTTTGAAGCTCAAGATCTTTAGTGAAACTGCCTGGTAGATCCCCCCAAGTACCCCAAACCCACAGGACTATTCCTCTTAACCTTATGGCGAATCAAGAAAAAACGACCAGCCCCTACCCTCGCGATGCTTACTTATCTGTCACTATTAATTATTGTCCTATCGAATTGAGCCGATACTTCAGGCAAGGTACAAGGGCCGGAAGCGGCAGTTTATAGACTTTCCAACCGTGAAGGCCGGGAAAGGCAAAAAGCGCGGCGTACTGACCCCTATTCCCGGAAGTCCGGGAACGGCTCCTTGAATTGATCGCAGGGCCTTTTTCCAGATATCATTGACCTTTCCCGAAACTGTCCCCAATGATCCGCCGACATTTCGAACTAATCGGGGCATTCTATCAGGCCCGCAGCTTCTTCATCCTTCAAACTATGCAAAGCATGAAAAATGCGACCATCCCTCAAGCCCCGTAGCGCTTACTTACCCTTTCACGGCTATAAGCGCCGCCTTATCAGACCGGGTCGATAGCCAGGCAGGGGCGCTACCAGGATACTGCTGGGCATCGTAGCTGTAAAAAGCACGTAACTGTTAAAAACACTTGACAAACCAATCAATTATGACAAGATTAACCTAATTATGCATAGATAAAGAGCCATGTGGACCGGACAGACAGGGAGGCACTGGATGATGAGTGATGATTCTGACAATAAAAACTATTGGGCCGCAGAAGTCCGTATTCTTAAAAAAGAGAAGCTGAAAAACTTCTTCAGGAATATTTTTGCAAAACCCCAGATAAAAAACAAGTGGAATGAACATGCTCAAAAAAATAATAAAATTTTCAAAACCCATCTAATAGAAATGAGCGAAACTTCAAAAGTAGACTTGGAGGCAATTTATAGGGACTACCTTACTGGTACCATAGATTTAGCAAGCGCACAAAAGAAGGTTTTGCTTATTGAGTATGATTTTGTGATCCTCCTCCGCGACTATATTGAAATAGAACCGGTTAATGAGTTTCAAATAGAAGATAAGCGTTTTACGGATGCCCTTATTACGGGTACCAGGGACACTATTGATTTTCACAAACACAAACTGCATATAGATGAAAGCGCTGAATGCAAAGTTATTGCTCCCGAAAGTACTAAAGATTCTGAAACAAAGTTCGCTGGGCAAGCAGCACTTTCAAATGTAAAAACCGAAAAAATACCCACAGAAATACCGGCTGTTATAATGGACTTAATTAAGAATAGCGGCATGGTAGAAGCTGAACGGGATATTAAGGGGCGATTCCACCCAAAAGGAACCTATAAAGATACGGCTATCATTGGATGGATTATTGATCATTCAAAAAACCAAAAAAATCTAACGGCTACTCTCTATGCCCAATACATTTATACAAGAATCAGTCAAGGCACTCTTGAAAAATATATAAGTACTGCCAGAAATTTGTAGTTTTCACAAAATCGGAATGAAATCGGCATAGAATCGGAAAACGGGAACATAAGAATAGTCAAGAATAGACCCATGAAGAGCCGCAGCGCATAGCTATGCGGCGCTTCAAAAAACTTTGTTGGAGGTTTTTATGGCGGTCTATTCAAAACAGGAGACGGCGAAACTACTCGGAATCGCGCCGGTCACCCTTGACCGGCTCAGGCGGCGGAAAAGCATTTCCTTTCGGAAAGTCGGCTCCCGTGTACTCTTTACCCAGGCGGACATTGATCAGTTCCTTGAGCAGAGCCTGGTCCCTTCTGCACGGGAGGTAACACCTTGCGAACGGAAGTAATACCCAGCGCCGAAACCCTGTTTGACCAAATCAAAACGGACATCACCAAGGAGCTTGCAGCAATCCCGTCTCATGGGAAAATTTGCTTTGAGCTGACCTTCCGGGATTATTACTTGCAACGGCTCCTGACCACGCGGGAAGTGAGCCATCTCTATGAAGGGGGTAAAAAATGAACATTGAGTACGCAATTAAATTTCGTTGCCAAGATTGTGGGGAGAGACATTGTGTTTATATCCGTTGCCCATTATACCAGATGGGAAATCATGACTGTACTGGTAATCGCACCGAGGCAATTCTCAAGTATTGCAAGTGGTGCATGAATGGGCATCCAATCACTGAATGTTCGGAACCGCTCTGCTCAATTTGGGAGTTCCGGAAGAAAACAAAAGGAGATTTGCATGTGGACTTTCTACCGCCCGATCCCAAACGGAGGATACTATGAGATTTGCCAATCCAACGGAAAAACATCGTTTCAAAACGCGGAAGGAAAGAAAGATTTTATCCGGGTTTCTCAAAGACGAAACGATCATGGCCCAGACGCTTATGAATATGTTCAGGCAAAAGCATATTGAACCGCCTGATGACGTATACCGGGGGCTGGCGTACTTCGTCAATGAAGAGTGGGCAATAAAAGCCGGGAGTCTCTGCCTTTTATACGAAACGAAAAAGCGGATTCAGGCTGAAATGCCCCCGGTTACCAAAGAAAACGCCATTGATCAGGTATATTACGTTTTCAAGATGTATAACGCCATACTGGCGAAGGAAGGGTTTTAATGGGTTCCGATATCGATAATACGCGGTCAAGTACCGCCGAATTTCATGAGAAACGGCATATTCAGGAGAAGGACAACGAATTGTTCCGGGTCCACATGCTCAAACAGGGTTTGTACCAATTCACCGATGCGACCAATGCGGAACGGCTAAAGAAAAAGTACGGTACTGATATCCGCTATGTCCCGAAATGGAAAACCTGGCTGGTCTGGAATGGGTGCTATTGGCAGGAAGATCCGGGCGCCCTGATCCATGCCAAAGGGCTGGATATGATCCGTTCGATTTACGATGAAATTCTTGAAACCGATGATTTCCACGAAAAGGAAACCATCGAAAAAGCAGCCATTCAAAGTGAATCTATGCGGCGGCGGGATGCCTTGATAAAAGCGGCCAGCCTCCATCCTGATCTAACCATTACGTTTGATGAGCTTGATACTGACCCTTTTTTGCTTAATGTGAAGAACGGAACTATCAACGTAACGACCGGAGAGTTTCGGGAACATCGGCGGGAAGATTACATCACCAAGATGTCAAACTTTACCTATGACCCGGCGGCGGAATGTCCGCTCTGGGAGAAGTTTATCCGTGAAATCATGAATTACAACGGCGAACTGGTTACCTTTCTACAGACCGCCCTTGGCTGGGGCATCACGGGTGATACCACTGAACAAGTCATGTTCATCCTTATCGGCAACGGCGCAAATGGCAAGAGTACCTGCATCAATGTTATTATGCATGCCCTGGGGGATTATGCGACTTCTACGCAGACTGAAACCTTTATGCGGAAGCAGAGCGATACTAACAGCAATGATCTGGCCCGTTTGCGGGGTATGCACTTTGTAACCACCACCGAAGCGGAACAGGGGCGGAAACTGTCGGAATCCTTGATAAAGCAGATCACCGGGAATGACCGTATGACTGCCCGTTTTCTGTATAGCGAGTATTTCACCTTTTTGCCGACTTTCAAGATATTCATGGCCACAAACCATAAGCCGACGATTAGCGGAACCGACCATGGGATTTGGCGGCGGATCAGGATCATCCCCTTCAATACGACCATTGCGGAAGAAAACCGGGATTTGAATTTAGGGGACAAGCTCATGGCCGAATCGTCGGGAATTTTGAACTGGCTTATCAAAGGCGCTATGCGGTGGAAGGCTGAACGGCTGAGTTTACCGCCGGAAGTTAAAAGCGCAACCGATGAATACCGGGAGGAAATGGACATTATCGGCAGCTTTATCAAGGATCGCTGTGAGCAGAAGCTGGGGGCCGAGATACGGGCGCGGGAGCTGTTCAAATGTTACCAGGACTGGTGCGAAGAGAATAATGAACATGGATGCACTGAAAAGTTCTTTGGGCTGCGCTTGAAAGAACTGGGGATTGGACAGAAACGGCTCAGCGATGCGCGGCGGTGGGTTAATATTATGATCAAGGAATCATAGTAGTAACGCTGAGTTAGCGGCTTGATAAGTTATCGAAATAAAGACACTTATTGAGTTCTTCGTATAGCATTTTTAAGTAGGCCCACTCAGGGTATCAAATCTTCCGGGTTTCCCCGTGCCCCTTTCCGTGGGTGGTCAACAAAGCATGTATTCTTTTTTTCGTATAGGCTGTGTTTATCTTTGACGGTCTGTAATGGTCTTGAATGATACATTTTCCGACGTTTTGAAACGAGGCTGCATTGGAAAACCAGATAACTAGCAAATGCTGACAAATTTTTGGGGACGCGTGCTCTCCCCTCATCAAAAAAATATCAAACAGTGATTTATAAAGACCTTTGGTTCATATTCTCTTATCTTTTTTAGTGTAGTATTTTTCTTTTAGTGTAGCATAAGTAGCATTAAAAAAGAGTATAGAAATGAGGAATAGCTAATGGGGACTTTTCGAAAATTCGATTTTCTCTGCACTAACCATACACTGGGAAATTTATCGAGAAATATTTTGAGGGATGGCGGTATGTTGGCTTCATTAGAAGAACTCGCCTTTCGGCGAGGATGGCTCTCGCAGAGAGGGCGTGTTGCCCAGCGGTGGCGGCGCTGTTCGGGAACTCGGCCAGCCGCCCCGAAGGGGTGACAGTTCTTAGCAGTGATGGTAACGGTATGCAAAGATGAGGACCAGGCCAGCCTCCCGTAAGGTGGCTGATTTTACGGAAGAAGTGGGCAGAGCCTCTTGATGGATGTTGGTTTTCGCTGTTGGTTCATGCCGCCTGCCCGAAGGGGTGGCGGTCTTTGCCAGTGATAGTAACGGTATGCGAAAATGAGGAATCGGCCAGCCTCCCGTAGGGTGGCTGGTTTACGGAAGAAGCAGGCAGAGCCTCTTGATGGCATGATGGTTTTCGCTGAAGGATCATGCCGCCTACCCGAAGGGGTGGCGGTCTTTGGCGATAGATGTAACGGTTTGCGGGGAGTGGGCTTTCAGCAGCGGTGGAGATTACGTCTTACATCAGCCGGGAGATGAAGTTCGCTAGGTTTCATGGAAAGACAAAAATCCGGGTGGGCATAGTACGCCCATCTGTGGTGGTGTATGGGCGGGGCGGCAGGACGCCGCCTGTGAGAAAAAAACAGTGGCATGGATGCCGGTGTTTTTTTACTTTTCGGTCCACGGCTACGGCCGTGGGCTGCTCCTCCCCCTTTGAGCCGTTGAGGGACGGGTTTGCGACCGGAACGGAGCGCAGCGGAGTGGAGAGAGTAAACCCCTCCTATTTTCTCTTTTAGA